>JBJOEU010000098.1:0-5294 GCA_046049115.1 Pseudomonadota bacterium | reverse complement strand
TGATGGATCATCAAAATTCCATATCCAATTTGAAATTGTATATCCAAAAGAATTGCTCTGGTTGGTCAACGTAGTATTCACTCCAGCAGAAGCTATGGAACTGCTAAAGTCTGCTTCCGGAAGAGGATACACCTGAACTTCTTTAGAAAACTCATTATTTTGGAGCACCTCTTGAGCTCTATCTTTATTAAGACCGGAACGAGTTACTGCAGCTAACAAGTTTTCTTGGTCATCCAAACTCACTGCCAGGCAAAAGTAAGTGTTGAGTAATTCTTTTTTGAGAGTTGCTTGCTTCTCTACTCCAAACTCCTGTCCCGCCCAATGTAAAAGACGGTGAGCATCAAATGTGTTGTAAACCCTTTTTCGACCTTTTAGATGAAACTCAAAGCCTGCCTCTAGAGCCTTGGTCCGAATATTTGCTTGGTTGGCTTGGACCTGTTCTATGGTTAAGCCATATTTTTCAGTGAGATGCTCAATAGCATCTTGGCCTCCTAAGGGCATCTTAGGGTTGAGCTCAAAGGGTCGAAAATGAACCTCAAAATTTGCTTTGTCACTGAATTGGGAAATTGCCTGATTGAGATTACCTAACCCCACCGCGCACCAGGGGCATGCAATATCGGATACATAGTCGATTTTGATTGTTGGTTTCATAGGCTTTATTTCAATGAAAATACTAACCCTCGGGCTGGTTTTTTTGATAATTAGTGAAACCTAAGGTTATCACCATCTGCTATAGTTTTTGAAGACTAACCAATCTATCTTGCCCATGAAAAAAATAATACCTATCTTCATGTTTTTATCTGCGCTGGGACTCAATACGACAATAGTTTATGCAGATCCTCCTATGGCGCCATTTTATGCGGCCGTCGTAAATATAGCGCCCGAGGGTAAATTAGGGCAAGTTATCAAGCAGGAAAAAATTGCTACTTCCGTTAAAGGTGCTCAGGCCTGGAAGATTGCTTATATCTCTTCTGACATTTCAGGTCGCAAAACTATCTCAACAGGTTTGGTGGTGGCGCCAGTAGGACCTGCACCAGCTGGGGGTCGCCCTGTAATGAGTTGGGCGCATGGTACAACTGGCTCAGCTCAAAACTGCGGTCCATCCCAAGTTCTTGACCCCGCAGTGCCTTTGAATGAGTATTTCTTGTTGGGTGGAAATTCTTGGACAGATTATGGAATTCCTGCGGTAGAGGAATTCATAAAAGAAGGGTATGTACTTGTAGCTACTGATTATCAAGGCCTAGGTGGCGGCGGTAGACATCAATATGGTGTGGCAGCAACTAATGGTATGGATACGCTGAATGCCGCGCGTGCCGCAGTTTCCATGAAAGAAACGGGTGCCAATAAAAAGACGCTAGTTTATGGCTGGTCTCAAGGCGGTGGAGCGACGATCGCTTTAGCCGGAATGCCTGAATATATAAAACAAACAGGTACGGCAGCAGATAATCTCGAAATTATTGGCTTTGTCGCCTTAGCTCCACAAGACATTTCGATACTTGCACCAGCAGGCAAGCTAGATCAAGCAGCTGCAGATAAATATTTTCAGGGATTGGAAAAGATGTTTTCAGATAACGTCTTTAATTTCACCCATGCAACGATGTATTACTGGGGAACTCAAGCTGCCTTTCCTAATCTGAAGTTATCCGACATCTTTACTGATGAGGGCATCAAGGTTGCTAATGAGATCTACAGTAATAAGTGCATGCATACTGCCAGCGATACATTTAACTTCAATTACGGCTCAAGCTATGCAACATTATTAAAGCAAGTCCCCGCCAATACGATCGCATGGGCGCAGGCAATGCAAAAGGGCGGTGTTCCGGTAGTAAAACCCGTTGCGCCAGTGCAGATCTACTTTGGATCAAAGGACACTGCTGTTCCTCCGATGATGCATAAACTGTATCAAGAGCAGGTTTGTAAGTTGGGCGGGAATGTTGGTCGGATGCAGTTGCCTGGAGAGCAATCCCACTTTACGACTCCTGGCTCCTCTAAGCCCTTTTATTTAGCTTGGGTAAAAGATCGTATTGCTGGTAAACCATTGACCAATGCGTGTCCACAAAACTAGCTAATCATGTAGGCCATTCAATTTTTAAGGAAAAATTATGTGTACCAGTTTTTTATTAAAGGGTAGTGATGGTGGGGCGGTATACGGTCGTTCAATGGAGTTTGGAATGCCTCTTAACTCCCAGCTGATGATTGCTCCAAGAGCTTATCAATTCCAAGGGATAGGTGTGGATGGAAAGGCTGGAACGGGATTAAATTGGACATCTAAATATGCTGTTGCTGGCATGAATATTTTTGGACTACCTACTTATGTTGATGGGATGAATGAAAAAGGTTTGGTTGGTGGCTTACTCAATGCACCCTTTACGGCCCAATATCAAGACGTTTCTCAAGCGGATTCAGCCAAAAGCATTAGCTCCAGTCAAATGCTTCTTTTTGCCTTAACGAACTTTGCTACCATTGATGAGGTGAAGGCTGGCTTTGAGAAAATCTTTGTTAATTGCTCAACCGTTCCTGAATACAAGAATCAAACTGCACCAGTGCGAGTTCCCCTTCATGATGCCAAGGGAAATAGCATTGTGATTGAGTACATCAAGGGTAAATTAGTCATTACGGATAATCCAACCCATGTTTGTACAAACGACCCTGTATTGAGTGAGCAATTTACTAATATTGGTAACTATGCCAATCTGACAAATATTGAGCAAAAACCTCTAGTTATTAATGGCAGCACTTATCAGTCGCCTAGTTCGGGCAACGGTATGCATGGCCTACCGGGTGACTACTTAAGCCCAAGTCGCTTTATTCGAGCATTATTTCTTTCAAAGTCTGTTCCGACTAGCTACAGTACCGAGAAGATGGTTAACGCAGCTTGGCACATTGCTGGTAGCTTTGATATTCCCCCGGGAGCAATCACTTTGACTGCAGATAATCCGTATGGCGGCGGTGTAGATGGGATTGAGATTACCGAATGGATCGTTGTTGCTGATAATAAAAATATGATCTACAACGTCAGAATGTTTGAAACCACCAATGTCTATGCATTTGATCTGAAGAAAATCAATTTTGATGCCAAAGACCTTGCTTATTTGAAGCTAGACAAACCACAGATGCCAATTCAAATGAATTAATGGTTAGGATATTTCACATAAAACCTACTTCGGTGGGTTTTTATTTGTGCCATAAAGTATGCAATCACAACACTACCGCCTAGACAACATGATGATGTTGGCATTAAGCTAATAGAAATTGGATTCGAGACTTACATTTAAAGAGAAGGCAGATGACTCAAGAGAAAAATATAACCCGTCGCAACGTACTAAAAATCAGTGTAGGTGCAGCTGGTTTAAGCATTGCTGGTGTTAGCCAGGCGCATGATAAGGGTGTGCAAACCCCTTTTAATGTTGATCAAGTCTATATCCCAATTGCTGGAAGTAGCCAAGAATTCCCAGTACGTAGGATTTATTGCATTGGTAGAAACTATGCTGCGCATGCAAGGGAAATGGGCTCTGATCCCACGCGTGAACCGCCATTTTTCTTTCAAAAGCCAACTGATGCCATTCAGTTTATTGCCCCAAATAAAATCGTGGATCATCCTTACCCATCTTTGACTAAGAACTATCACTATGAGGTGGAATTGGTTGCAGCATTAAATAAAGGTGGCAAGAATATCCCAGTTGAAAAAGCGCTTGATCATGTATTTGGTTATGCACTCGGCTTGGATATGACCCGCCGGGATCTGCAGCGTTTTATGGGGGATCAAAAGAAGCCCTGGGAAATTGGTAAGTCTTTTGATCATTCAGCGCCAATTGGCCCAATTTTTCAGCTTGGCAATATCGGCCATTTCACCAGCGGAAACATTCAACTCTCAGTAAATGGGGTTGTGAAACAAAAAGCGAATTTATCGCAAATGATCTGGTCAGTAGCTGAGCAAATTTCTAAATTATCCGAAGCCAACGAACTATATCCTGGAGACATTATTTACTCGGGAACTCCTGAGAATGTTGGCCCAGTAATCAAGGGTGATGTGATCCGTTGCTCGATAGATAAGTTACCAGATTTATCAATTAAGATTGTTTAAGTCGGCGTAGTATTTGAGGTAAGCGCTATAAGGCTGGTGATTGGACCAGAAATCAAAATGCCAACCTTCGGGTTGGTATTTTTTTGTATTGTGTTGAGTTTAAGTGCTCATACAAATCAGCTTAGTATTACTGTAGATTAAACCAATATACGAATGGTACTTATGTCATCAGATGCATTATTTCCTGGATTTCAGGCGCGTGTTTTTGAAGTCAATGGGATTCAAATTGCTGGCCATGTGGGTGGGTCTGGTTCACCGCTATTGCTGTTGCATGGACATCCCCAAACCCATGCCATTTGGCATAAGGTTGCGCCAGAGCTCATGAAGAATCACACGCTAGTAATGACGGATCTGCGGGGTTATGGAGACTCTTCTAAACCACAGGGTACGAGTGACCATAGTAATTATTCAAAGAGAGTAATGGCGCAGGATCAAGTGGAGGTAATGCAGCAGCTTGGATTTAATCGTTTTGATGTACTAGCGCATGATCGTGGTGCGCGAGTCGCACATCGTTTAGCGATGGATCATGCTGCTTCAGTCAGCAGTTTGATCATGCTCGATATTGCTCCCACTCTCTCTATGTATGAAAAAACCAATGATGCATTTGCCAAAGCTTACTGGCACTGGTTCTTTTTAATACAGCCCTCTCCTTTGCCGGAACGTTTGATTGAAGCCGATCCTGCAGCCTACATTCGGGATTTAATGGGAAGGCGTCATGCCGGACTAAAACCCTTTGATCCTAGAGCTTTAGCTGAATACATGCGCTGTATTGCCTTGCCTGGAGCGGCACATGGGATGTGCGAGGATTACCGCGCTGCAGCCGGAATTGATTTGATCCACGATCGTGAAGATATCGCAGCCGGTAAGAAATTGGAGATGCCCACGATGGTACTGTGGGGCGCAGATGGAGTGGTTGATAAATGCTTTCAGCCCCTCCAAGAGTGGCAGGCGATTTGTCGAAGTGTGATTGGCGGGACCTTACCTTGCGGACACTATTTACCGGAAGAGGCGCCAGAGATTCTGCTGGAAAAAGTAATGCCATTTTTAAATCGGGATAGTTGATGAGCGCTAAAACTCTGTATCAAAAATTAGTGGATTCTCATACGGTAGCGCAATTGGATGAAGAGAACGTACTGCTCTTCTGCGATTTGCATTTGATGAATGAATACACCAGTCCACAAGCATTTTCAGGTCTGGATGAAAAAGACCG
>JBJOEU010000097.1:0-5332 GCA_046049115.1 Pseudomonadota bacterium | reverse complement strand
CAATACCGGCATGCAATCGGCCGTCAGAATAGCCAAAACCTCGTTTGGCTTATTGCTAACTGAGGCATCCGCCTCAATTGGTCCGCTGGCCAAAGCATTCCTCGAGCTTGGTGAACTGACAGTAGCCCCATGAATCTGTTTGAGCCAAACTGGCTCAGCAGGAAGTTGTGATCTGAGGATGCTACGGTTTTGCAGGACATCTTCTAAGTTGTCACCAGCATTAAGTCCCAGATTGAGAGTATTAAATGGGGGTTTACTAACCCCGCCCTCTCGAGTGCTACATAAAGCCTGAATTTGCTCAGGGACAACCCAACTTGGCTCAATATTTTTAATTGCGTTGATCATTTTTAATTGATGCCATTAATGCCTCTTCTTTAGGCAGGTCAGCTGGACTCATGCCAACTTGCGGCAACAAATCCATCAAATCTTGAGGGGGCAATCTAAACCAAGTCATGACGTCTTGTGTTGCTGGGTGCTGCAAACTCAAAGCATATGCATGCAAGGCTTGGCGGGTAAAAGGTAGTGATTTAGCTGCTCCAGGCGTTCTTTTGCGGTAGACCGGGTCACCAAGCAGTGGGAGACCCAGGGATTCGAGGTGTACACGTATCTGGTGAGTGCGCCCCGTCTCCAGACGGCACTCCAGCAGGGCAAGCTGGCTTTCAGCAAAAGCCCCTTTAGCCAGGCGGCGAAATAAGGTGGCCGCAGGTTTACCTTGGGGTGAGCCAGCCGCCATTTTGAGTCGATCGCGCTGATCTCGGCCAACAGTTGCCAACACCTTACCTTGAGAAGGAGCATCACCCCATACCCACGACAGGTAACGCCGCCCGACTGTCCGCTCCTGAAGCTGTCTTACCAACGAGGTTTGGGCAATATCTGTTCTTGCGACCACCATTAATCCAGAGGTGTCTTTATCTAGGCGATGGACGATGCCCGCTCTTGGAAGCTGCTTGAGCTCCGGAAAACGATATAGCAAGGCATTTAGGAGGGTTCCCGTCCAATTACCAGCGGCAGGATGAACCACGAGTCCCGCAGGTTTATTGACCACAATAATGGAGTCATCTTCATAAACAACATCTAGAGGGATATTTTCAGGAGAAAAAGCGAACTGTTCAGGCATTTCTTGTGGAAACACCTTAATACTCTCGCTTCCACGGAGTAAATGACGAACTTTAGTGATTTTTCCATCTACCGTTACCGCCCCAGCCTCAACCCAGGATTTGAGTCGATTGCGGGAATAATCAGGCAAAGCGCCGCCAAGAAACTTATCCAAACGCTCTCCGCTGACCTCGGGGGGAACTTCTAGGGCTATGAAATCCTCATCATCGATATAATCAATGGGATTCGAATCGGGAGTATGCGGCAATGCCACGCTTAAAGAGCCTTTTAGTTATGTCGGACGTTATTACAGACGCCAGTTTAAGGCTTGCGACCACCCTTGGGTCATCTTCTAGAAAATCCCTGATCTCTCTTCTGGTTAGCGCGAGCACTGCTTGTCTTGTTCTAAGCGGATGCGCGGGCAGTGATGGCCAAAAAGATGACACTGATATTTGGTCAGAAACAAAACTGTATTCCGAGGCCACTGAAAAACTAAAAGATGCGGATTATGCAAAGTGCGGCAAATACTTTGAAAAATTAGAAGGTCGCTTCCCATTTGGACCCTATTCACAACAGGCACAAATTAATGCTGCTTTCTGCTACTGGAAAGCACAAGAGCAAGCCCAAGCCCAAGTTGCAATCGATCGATTTATTAAGTTGCATCAAGGTACCCCCAACTTAGATTACGGCTACTACCTCAAGGGCTTAATTAGCTTTAATGATGATTTAGGTTGGCTCGGTAAATTTACAGGGCAAGATTTGAGTGAGCGTGATCCCAAGGCGGCCAAAGAAGCTTTTGAGTCTTTCAAGGTTGTGGTTGAGCGCTTTCCAGACAGTAAATATGCGCCTGACTCTTTGGATCGGATGCGCTACATTGTCAACTCATTAGCGGAGGCTGACGTGATTGTGGCCCGCTTTTACTATCAGCGCGGCGCCTATTTAGCCTCTGCTAACAGGGCTCAGCTTGTGATTCGAGATTATGATCGCGCACCAGCCGTTGAGGAAGCACTCTACCTGCTAACAAAGTCTTATGAGAAGCTGGGTATGACTGATCTGAGTAACGATGCAGCGCGCGTCTTTAAGCTGAATTTTCCTGATAGTCAAATGATGCTGACCGGTCAACGAGTCCAAAAAGAACGTCGCTGGTGGCAGATCTGGAATAAGTAAGAATCAGTAAAGCCGGCAACTTTATTCAGTAAGTACCGGCACCCTTTGCGCTAGTGCGCAAATCAGTTCATAACCGATCGTGCCGCTCATTTGAGCCACATCATCCACTGGAACCTCATTACCCCAAAGCTCTACTACGCTACCTATTTTGGCATTAGGAGCCTCACGCAGATCGATCGTCAACATGTCCATAGAGACTCTTCCAATAATCGGACAAATCACCCCATTGCCCTGAGCATCAGCAGCATCAACCCAAACCGGCGTGCCATCTTCAGCATGACGTGGATATCCATCAGCATAGCCACCAGCAATCACACCAATACGCATATCCTCTGGAGCCTCATAACGACCGCCGTAACCTACATGGTCGCCCTTCTTTAGGTTTTGGATATCGATGATTTCACTACGCAAGCTCATCACAGCCTGAAATTCAGAGCGAACGATATCAGCATGCACCCCCGTTGGTGAAACGCCATAGAGCAAGATGCCTGGACGTATCCAGTCACCCAGAGCATTGCGATGCCATAGGATCGCGGCTGAATTCGCCAAAGAGGATGGGGCCTCGAGCCCTTCGGTAGTTTTGTTAAAGCACTCCATTTGCTCCCCGACCGAGGGTGAGCCCTCAACCTGGTCTGCATTCGCGAAGTGGGTCATATGATGCAGATGGAATCCGGCAGCGTGCAAACGATGAAAGGCGATGCGATATTGCTCAGGCCTAAAACCAAGGCGATTCATTCCAGAGTTTAGTTTCAGAAAGACATTGATTGGGCGACCAGAGTGATTTTCAAAGCCTTCAAGCCATAGAACCTGCTTCTCGCTATGAACGACCAAGTCACACTGCAACTTGATTACCAGCTCGAGCTCCTGTTGGCTAAAAAGACCCTCTAAAAGCAGGATGCGACCCTTCCAACCGTGATCCCTTAGCCATTGTGCATCTGCAATATCGAGCAAGGCAAAGCCATCAGTAGATTCCAGGCCCTTAAATGCAGCTTCTAGGCTATGGCCATAGGCTTTTGCCTTCACAACAGACCAAATCTTTGATTCCGGGGCAAGCTCCCGAATACGGCCTAAATTATGTCGAAAGGCATCTGTGTGTATAGTTGCCACAATTGGCCTATTAATAATGCGGTTAGCCGACAGACTCATTTACACCCTCCTTTCATGTTTTAATTACTCAATGACTAGATTGTACGAATGAACCGTAGTTTTTACATCATTATGGCGGCGCAATTTTTTTCGTCGCTCGCTGATAACGCATTGCTGATCGCAGCAATCGCCCTATTGGTCCAGCTTAGCGCTCCGGCCTGGATGACGCCTTTACTCAAATTATTCTTTGTTCTTTCTTATGTATTGCTGGCGGCCTTTGTGGGGGCCTTTGCTGACTCCCGCCCCAAGGGTAATGTCATGTTCATCACTAATACGATTAAGTTTGTCGGTTGCGTAGTGATGCTGTTCGGAAGCCACCCTTTATTAGCCTATGCAATTGTGGGTCTAGGTGCAGCTGCCTACTCTCCCGCCAAATACGGCATCCTGACCGAATTACTCCCGCCTGAAAAGCTGGTGGCAGCCAATGGCTGGATCGAGGGCCTTACCGTTGGCTCCATCATTATGGGTACAGTTCTTGGCGGAGTCTTGATTAGTAAGTCCGTATCTGAAAGTCTCCTCGGATTTGATATACCCGTCCTTGAGACCAGTATCGATACCGCAGCTGAGTCCGCCATCATGATCATCATGATGATTTATGTGCTGGCAGCACTCATTAATTTACGTATCCCCGATACCGGAGCTCGCTACGAGTCACAAAAGACCAATCCAATTGAGTTGATCAAAGATTTTGCCGTTTGCTTTAGGACTCTTTGGGATGATCGTCTTGGCCAGATCTCATTGGCAGTAACTACCCTGTTCTGGGGTGCTGGGGCCACTTTGCAATTTATTGTGATTAAGTGGGCTCAGGTAGCGCTTCATATGACCCTATCCCAAGGCGCCATTCTGCAGGCAATATCTGCTTTTGGAGTTGCTGGTGGTGCTGTCTATGCTGCTTGGCGTATTCCCCTCAGAAGTTCACTGAAGGTTCTGCCCTATGGCATTGCCATGGGTTTAGTTGTTTGTGTCATGGCTATATACAACTCGGATATGCTGCCTAACATCACCGTCTTAACTGTTGGTAATTTCGAGCTTTCTCTTAAACTGGTGCCAGCATACTTCTTATTGATCTTAGTGGGTTGGCTAGCGGGTTATTTTGTAGTGCCTATGAACGCCCTACTTCAGCATCGTGGACATGTGCTCATGTCTGCCGGTCACTCCATTGCAGTTCAAAACTTTAATGAAAATATTTCTGTTTTGATGATGTTGCTCATCTACTCCGGATTGATTTGGCTGGATGTGCCGATTCAGGCGGTCATCATTGGCTTTGGTGTAGTGGTTAGTGTGATCATGTGGCTGGTAATTAAACGTCACGCTGCCAATCAAGCTGAATATGACTCCATGCATTTAATTGGTGAACACAAGCATTAAGCCAAAGGCTTAGAGGTTTTGTAACACTGACTTAGCAAGCAGTAGATCTTGCCAAAATAGCGCCTTGTCCTTTGGTCTAGAAACCAATTGATTTAATTCAAAAGTAGCTAACAGTGGCAGATCCTCTGCCCCGTCGGCATTAATTGCTAAAACAGTTTCGCGAAGCTCTGGCAATCCATCACGTTCACCAGATAATTTTTGTGCGGCAGCACCACCAAACGCTAGGGCAACTATAGGTGTCCCATCTTGTGGCAATAGCTCGGGATTGAATTTCTCTGCGGGATTTTTCCAAGACCACTCTTGCGGCGTTAAGCCGAGAACCCGAATGGTGTTCTGAAAAAGGACTTCGGCATCACCCTGAGGCTTATTACCGAAAAACCACCATATTCCTAAAGAGTGGCGCTCTTGTATTTCTCCAACAGGCAATGCAGGGGCAGCTTGATCATTGCTGACCTGGGCAGTAATGATCGCTTGAGTATGCTCTGGAACGGCATCGCGCGAGGTCCACTCAGTGATACCCATTTCTTTTAGAAAGGTGGAATTTGTACTCATATTC
>JBJOEU010000096.1:0-5353 GCA_046049115.1 Pseudomonadota bacterium | reverse complement strand
TTCAGGATCGATTTCGGGGTGTAGTTCAAACGCATCTTGAGGAAACACGGGTGTCAAAATTGCGCTCAGCCGCCTAATACCCTCCACTCCGCCAGGAGGACAGCGATTGGGCAGGGCCTCACCAATTGACATTGCTTCTGCATAAGCTCGGCAATCTGGGTAGCTACATTTAGTACATTGGGTTTGAGGGAGGATGTCCTCGAGACGATCTGCAAGTTCTTTCGTCTGTTGCTTATTCATTGCAATTGGAATCCCAAAAACAATTAGCGCGACCCTAGAGTCGCGCTACTGTTTTATGCGGACTTTGAGCCCTCTAATTTAGGGGGTCTAGCGCGTGTTTTCTTCTGAACACCTTGGTGCTCACGAATAAACGATTTAATCTTTGGGTATACCTTTTCGCGCCAACGACGACCTGAGAAGATGCCGTAGTGACCAGCACCAGCAACTTCGTAATGGTCTTTGGCAGCCTTTGGAATACCAGCGCATAGCGCATGTGCTGCGCGGGTTTGTCCACTACCGGAGATATCGTCTAGCTCACCTTCAACAGTGAGAAGCGCAGTTTTCTTAATATCTTGCGGCTTCACTAAATCGCCAGATACTGCCCAAGTACCATTCGGTAAAGCATAGTCTTGGAAAACTGTCTTAATGGTATCTAGATAATACTGTGCATCCATGTCTAGTACTGCGTTGTATTCATCATAAAAACGAATGTGTGATGCGGCATCTAGCTCATCCCCACGCACCAAGTTTTGGAAGTAATCCCAATGGGACTGCATATGGTTTTGTGGGTTCATGGCAATAAAGCCAGTGTGCTGTAAAAAGCCTGGATACACTTTGCGACCAGCACCGGGGTAGCTTGGTGGTACTTTGTAAATCACATGGCTTTCAAACCAATCATAGGACTTTTGATCAGCTAAGTTGTTTACTGCAGTTGGTGATTTACGCGCATCAATTGGACCGCCCATCATGATCATGGAGGCAGGTGTTTTTTCACCGGCAGAGGCCATCAATGAGATGGCACCCAAGGTGGGGACGGTTGGTTGACATACTGAGATCACATGCAAATCATCTGCACCAATAGCGCGAATGAAGTCCTGTATGTAGTGAACATAGTCATCCAAACTAAAGCTACCATCTTCAGCGGGAACAATACGAGCATCAATCCAGTCAGTAATGTAAACCTTGTGATCTTGCAATAGGGTGCGCACAGTGTCACGTAACAATGTAGAGTGGTGACCTGAAAGAGGTGCGACTACCAAGACTACTGGATCACCTTTGAGTTTTTTGATGACATCAAGATCATCCGAAAAACGCTTAAAGCGAATTAAATTACAAAACGGCTTGGCAACAATCGTTCTTTCATGAATCGCTACTTCGCGACCATGCGCCTGTACTGAGCGGATGCCAAATTCAGGTTTTTTATAGTCTTTGCCAAGACGATGGAGAAGTTCATAACTTGCAGCTAGACGTTCAGACCCTGGAACCTTTGATGCTGGATTGGAAGCATTAATGAATGCTTCAGATGCAGCGCGAGCCCACGAGCTCATTGGTTGAAGTAGGGCTTTTTGAAATTCGTGTAACTGATATAGCATGATGCCTCCTGATAATCCAGTGTAACCGCTTATTTCTAACTGTTAAGCCAATACACGGGCAATTGCTTGAGCTACCTTATCAATATTTTTGGTATTGAGGGCGGCAACACAAATACGGCCTGTGGAGAGGGCGTAAATACCATCTTCCTTTTGTAAGCGTTCTACTTGCTCGGCGCTTAAGCCGGAGTAAGAGAACATGCCACGCTGAGCTTCAATAAAAGCAAAGTCTTGCTTAACGCCGGCAGCAGCTAATTTTTCAACCAAACCATGACGCATTGCTTTGATGCGATCACGCATTTCAGCTAGCTCATCTTCCCAAAGCTGTCTGAGTTCTGGTGAATTCAAAACAGCCGCTGCAATTGCGGCGCCATGAGTTGGAGGATTGGAATAATTTGTACGAATTACTCGCTTCAATTGCGAGAGTACACGGGTAGATTCATCTTTACTTTGCGTCACGATAGACAAAGCGCCAACGCGCTCACCATACAGTGAGAACGATTTAGAGAAAGAGCTTGATACAAAGAAAGACATGCCAGACTCGGCGAACAGACGAACTGCAACACCGTCCTTCTCAATGCCATCAGCAAAGCCTTGGTAAGCCATGTCTAAAAATGGAATGAGGTCTTTCGCTTTGCAGATATCAATCACTTGACGCCATTGCGCTTCTGTAATGTCAGCGCCTGTTGGGTTGTGGCAGCAAGCATGCAGTAATACGGTGGTGAATTTTGGGAAAGACTCTAAAGATTTCACCATGCCATCAAAATCGACACCACGGGTTTTGCCATCGAAGTAGGTGTACTCAACTACTTCAAAGCCAGCGGATTCAAAAATGCCGCGGTGGTTTTCCCAGGTTGGATTACTAATTGCGCAAGGCGCATTTAAATTGAGTCGCTTGATGAAATCAGCGCCAACTCGCAATGCACCAGTTCCACCAAGGCACTCAGCGGTAACCACGCGACCATCTTTGATCAGTGATGAGTCAGAGCCGAACAATAAGTTTTGAACAGCGCTGTTATAGGGGTTTGGGCCTTCGATTGGAATGTAGCTGCGCGGTGAGTGCTTTGCAACAATCGCCTCTTCAGCCTTGATCACTGCTTTCAAAAGAGGCACCTTGCCCTCATCGGTGTAGTAGACGCCAACACCTAGATTCACCTTGTCTGCACGTTGATCGGCGACATAGGCTTCTGTGAGGCCAAAAATAGGGTCTTTTGGAGCTAGCTGGACTGAAGTAAAAAGGTTCATTTGATGGTCAAAAAGGGTGGTTAAGAGGGTATTTCGGGGTGAATTGACGTTAAATTCAGTTAAATTTGCTTTAAGTGGCTGTTTTTGATGCTTGATCCAACTATTTCTAAATAAAAACGGCAAAATCAATGTTTGTACAAAATTCGCTGTGAACTAAAACTTACAGTTGAAATGATAGCTGAGATGCCCCCCAAGTTACCTAAATCTTCCTCGAATTCCCCGGTTGCCGAAAGCAAGAAAACCCCCATAGCCGATCCTTTGGGTGAGGTAGGCCACGATTTAGACCCCGCCAAATTCGTTTCCTTTCCTGATTCTGCATTTCAGCTGTATCAGCCATTTCCGCCTGCAGGCGATCAGCCGGCTGCAATTGATGCTTTGGTAGCTGGTATTGAGGATGGATTGACCTTTCAGACCCTGTTGGGGGTTACTGGCTCGGGCAAGACTTTTACTATGGCCAATGTGATTGCCAGAACAGGTCGTCCCGCCATTATTTTTGCTCCAAACAAGACCTTGGCTGCCCAGCTCTATAGTGAGTTTCGGGAGTTTTTCCCCAAAAATGCGGTGGAGTACTTTGTTAGTTACTACGATTACTACCAGCCGGAGGCCTACGTTCCGACACGCGATTTGTTTATTGAAAAGGATTCATCGATCAATGAACATATTGAGCAAATGCGATTGTCTGCTACTAAGAGTTTGTTGGAGCGACGTGACGTCATCATCGTAGCCACTGTTTCTGCAATTTACGGTATCGGTAATCCGGGTGACTATCACAGCATGGTGATGACTTTACGTCCGGGCGATAAGATGAGTCAGCGCGACATTCTGATGCGCTTAATTGCGATGCAATACGACCGTAATGAAACCGATTTCAAGCGCGGAGTTTTCCGGGTGCGGGGCGATACGATTGATATTTTTCCAGCCGAGCATAATGAATTAGCGGTGCGCGTTGAACTCTTTGATGATGTGATCGAGAGCTTGCAATTCTTTGATCCACTCACTGGAAAAATTCGTCAGAAGATACCGCGCTTTACCGTCTATCCAAGCTCGCACTATGTCACTCCGCGTGATACCGTTCTCAAGGCAATTGAAACTATCAAAGCAGAGCTACGGATTCGCTTGGATGAATTTGTAAAAGACGGCAAGCTGGTTGAGGCGCAGCGTTTAGAACAGCGGACCCGCTTTGATCTGGAGATGCTCAATGAATTGGGCTTTTGTAAGGGTATTGAGAATTACTCTCGCCATCTCTCTGGCGCCATGCCTGGTGAGGCGCCACCTACCTTGGTGGACTACTTACCCAATGATGCACTGATGTTCTTAGATGAGAGTCATGTCCTCATCGGTCAGCTCAATGCGATGTACAACGGCGATAAGTCTCGTAAACACACCTTAGTGGAGTTTGGATTCCGCTTACCCTCAGCAATGGATAACCGCCCACTCAAATTTACTGAGTTTGAAACCAAAATGCGTCAAACCGTCTTTGTTTCTGCAACACCAGCTGATTATGAAAACACGCATACTGGACAAGTGGTGGAGCAAGTGGCAAGACCAACTGGATTGGTTGATCCAGAAATCGAAGTATTGCCAGCAAGCACACAGGTAGATGATTTGCTGAATCAGATTCATGAACGCGTCAAAGTTCACGAACGTGTTTTGGTCACGGTATTAACAAAACGTATGGCTGAGCAACTCACGGATTACTTATCCGATAACGGAGTAAAAGTACGCTACGTGCACTCTGATATTGATACGGTGGAGCGTGTAGAAATTCTGCGCGACTTGCGCTTAGGTGTCTTTGACGTATTGGTGGGTATTAATTTATTACGTGAGGGCTTAGATATTCCGGAGGTCTCTCTAGTTGCGATCTTAGATGCAGATAAAGAGGGCTTCTTGCGTTCTGAGCGCAGTCTGATTCAAACCATTGGTAGGGCAGCACGAAACGTCAAAGGTAAGGCGATTTTGTACGCTGATCGCATTACCGATTCCATGAAGCGGGCCATGGGCGAAACGGAGCGTCGCCGCACTAAACAAATTGCCTTCAATAAGGCTAATGGTATTGAGCCGCGTGGCGTTAAAAAGCGGATTAAAGACATCATTGATGGGGTCTATGACGTCAAAGAGAAGCGCTCTGAGATGCAAGTCGAGCAGGAGCGGGCTCGCTATGAGGATATGAGTGAGAAGGACTTGGCAGGTGAAATCAAGCGTTTAGAGAAGCAAATGAACTCTGAGGCTAAAAATTTGGAGTTTGAAAAAGCGGCCTCTACCCGCGATAGATTGACCAAAGTGAAAGAAATGGCATTTGGTGCGCGCTCCCGGGACGCCATTTAAATTGAGGGGTTAATGCCTGAGCAATTTAGTGGGGTATATGGTAAAGTTGAGTGGAATGGTCGGGTATTACCCGCCCGACTGTTAGCTGTCCATAACAATCCATTACCAAGGTGACATATGAGACTTACAACCAAAGGCCGTTTTGCAGTAACCGCAATGATCGATTTAGCCCTGCGTGAGACGCACGGGCCTGT
>JBJOEU010000095.1:0-8940 GCA_046049115.1 Pseudomonadota bacterium | reverse complement strand
CTGATGAGGGTTTGCTTTTCTGGTGGGCCCACCAGGACTTGAACCTGGGACCAAAGGATTATGAGTCCTCTGCTCTAACCAACTGAGCTATAGGCCCGTTAGTCTTTGGATCAATCCTCTTCGAGGAAGGTCTTGAGTTTGTCGCTACGGCTTGGATGACGCATTTTTCTCAAGGCCTTGGCTTCAATCTGACGAATACGCTCACGAGTCACATCAAACTGCTTACCAACTTCTTCGAGAGTGTGATCCGTACTCATCTCAACACCGAAGCGCATACGCAATACTTTTGCTTCGCGTGGTGTTAATGAATCTAGAACGTCTTTCACTACATCACGCATAGAGTCATGCAAAGCTGCTTCAGCTGGAGCTAAGGTATTGCTATCTTCAATGAAGTCACCTAAGTTCGAGTCCGCATCGTCACCAATTGGTGTTTCCATGGAGATTGGCTCTTTAGCAATCTTCATAATCTTGCGAATCTTGTCCTCAGGAATTTCCATCTTGAGAGCCAAGGTTGCAGCATCTGGCTCATGACCAGTTTCTTGCAAGATTTGACGGCTGATACGGTTCATCTTGTTGATTGTCTCAATCATATGAACTGGGATACGGATCGTACGTGCCTGGTCAGCAATAGAACGGGTAATCGCCTGACGAATCCACCAAGTTGCATAGGTAGAGAACTTATAACCACGACGGTATTCAAACTTATCTACCGCCTTCATCAAACCGATATTGCCTTCCTGAATCAAATCCAAGAACTGCAAACCACGGTTGGTATATTTCTTAGCAATCGAGATGACCAAACGTAAGTTGGCAACAGTCATCTCACGTTTCGCTTCACGGGCACGCTTCTCGCCAGCAATCATCTGCTTGTTTACTTCTTTTAATTCTGGAAGTGGCAATACAACACGCGTCTGAATGTCGATCAACTTCTGCTGTAGTTCCTGAATCGCTGGAACGTTACGTTGTAGCAATGCGGTGTATGGCTTGTTTTCTTTGAGGAGCTTATTTACCCACTCTAGATTCATCGACATTTTCGGGAAGTCTTTTAATACCTCACCACGATTAACGCCAACTTTATCTACCAACAAGCTCACAATGCCACGCTCGAGCTTCCAAACTTGATCCACCTGTGAACGCATGGTGTCACATAACTTCTCAACACTCTTTGCAGTCAAGCGGAAACCAAGTAACTCACCACGAATAGCTTCTTGAGCCTTGATATAAGCTGGGCAGTTATAGCCTTCTTTATCAAAAGCACGACGCATCTTGTCAGCTTGAGTGCGCACAATTGCAAACTTCTCTAAGGAGATCTGCTTTAACTCCTCTAATTGCTTAGCGTTAGCTGTAGCTGCGCCACCGCCGCCACCGCCGCCTTCGTCTTCACCACCCTCTTCGTCACTCTCTTCAGCATCTGGGTCGATCTCTGGCTCTTCTGGTCCAAGCTTAATATCTTCGGCATTAGGATCAACCAATCCATCTACAAATTGATCAATCTCCATCTCGCCGCTAGCAATCTTGTCTACGTTGACCAAGATCTCAGCAATGGTGACAGGGCAAGCAGCCAAAGCCATCACCATGTCTTTAAGACCTGCTTCAATCTTCTTCGCAATGACGATCTCGCCCTCACGAGTCAAGAGGTCAACAGTACCCATCTCGCGCATATACATCCGCACTGGATCGGTTGTACGGCCAAACTCTGAGTCAACCGTAGCTAAAGCGGCTTCAGCCTCTTCTTCAGCCTCTTCTTCGGAAGTAGTTGCTGAAGCATTTTCATTGAGGAGGAGCGTTTCGGCATCTGGAGCCTGCTCATACACAGTAATGTTGATGTCGTTTAAGAGGCTAATCAATGTTTCTAATGCGTCGGCATCTGACAACTCATCAGACATCACGTCATTCATTTCGCCATGAGTTAAGTAACCCTTGGACTTACCCATCTTGATCAATGTCTTTAAACGAGTACGGCGTAATTCTTGTTGCTCTTCAGAGCCTAACTGTTGCGCTGCGAATTCTTTTAAGAGTGCTTTTTCTTTTGCCTTACGCTCACGCGCTTTTTGACGATCAGTCAGAACTGGCTCAGCACCTTCCGCAGGAGCATCCGCTTTGGGTTTGCGACCTTTTTTAACTTCTTCAGTTGCAACAACCTCAGTCTCTAGCTCAACTGCTTTTGCTTTTTTACCCTTAGCTTCTTTAGTCTCTGGAACTTCCTTAGATACTTTAGTAGCCTTAGCTGGCTTTAACTCAAGCTGAGGCGCAGCAACTTTGGCTTTTTTAGGTGCTTCTACTTTCGCGGCTGGCTTGGCTGGTGCTTTTGCTGCTTTAGCTGGAGCCTTTACTGGCTTAGCTGGTACTTTAGCTTTCGCTACTGGCTTAACTGGTTTAGCAGGTGCTTTGGCTTTAGCTGCTGGCTTGACTGCTTTTGCTGGTGCTTTGGCTTTTGCCGCAGGTTTAGCAGGAGCCTTCGCTTTAGCCGCTGGCTTGGCTGGTGCTTTGGCTTTTACTACCGGCTTGGCTGCCTTTGCGGGTGCCTTAGCTTTAGCAACTGGTTTAGCAGGCGCCTTGGCTTTTGCCGCTGGCTTGGCTGGTGCTTTGGCTTTCGCTACTGGCTTGGCTGGTTTAGCTGCTGGTTTTTTCTTGGTATTGGGCATTTATTAGCACTTACTCACGTTACTGATGATTGTTCTCGACTGCTTAGGCGCAGCCACTTAGTCCACTTGCCCCAAATTTCTTCAAAATAAAGCGCAAGTGGCTGAATTAAATCGGTTTTTTTCTGGGAATAGAGGATTATAGTCGATTGTGACTTTTTTACCCCCACGCATACTCAAGATATGGGGTGAATTTCCAGTTTTTCTAGGCTTAAATCAGAAAATTCTTAGGAGAATTTCAATCTTTCGCCCAGTTCACGATATCGCGCTCGATCTTGCTCTGTAGCAGTGCTGCCAGCAATCTTTTGGGCGATTTCTGTCATTTCAGTTTTCAGGTGGGTAAGCTCCAGCTTTTTGAAAGCGCCATCTAAATCTGCCATCGCCCCTTCAATCTCTAAATCAGAGCCCATGACCCGCTTTCTTAACACTTCGTAGAGCGGAGCCAATTCGCTACGAGATAGCTGCTCTTGAAATAAAGCAAATGCACCGGCACCTACTGCTGGTGGCTTACCGTTTTCACCGGGAATCAATTCAACCTGATCACACTGAGTCAATAAATCCTTCATGAGCTCTAATGCTTTTTCTGAGCGCAGCGCGGAAGCCTGCAAAGCAAGGGATCTCTTATTGGCATCTAAAGCTTTTCCCAGGTGTGGAAACTGAATCAAAACCCGCAACATCTGCTCAGCTAAATCTGTAGGGGCTTGCGGAGGTGGGATATTAAGTACGGGGGCTCTTTTAGCTGAACCCTTAGAGGCCTGCCAAGGCGCGCCCTGAGTGCGGTTGCCGTTATTGGCTTGCACAAAGTTGGGTGCACGTTGGTTTGTTGTCGCATAAGAACCCTGCTGCACTGGTGCAGGCACTACTGTCAATCCACAGAAAGACTCTAACTCTGCAGGCGTTGAATTCGTTCGGATAGCAAGCTCACGCAAGATTTGCGTACGTAGGGCGATTGGCGGCATGGATAGCAACATCGGTTTTGCTGCATGATGCGTTTGCGCCCTTCCTTCAGGCGTTGTCAGCTCATGATCTTGACTTGCAATCTTAAAGAAGAAGCTGGAAATTGACATCGCCTCTTTAATAACTTTTTCAAAGGCAGGTGCGCCATAGGCTCGGACATAACTATCAGGGTCATGCTCTGTAGGCAAAAATAAGAAACGAATTTCTTTGTCATCCGACATTAATGGGAGGCATGCCTCCAGCGCACGTTGCGCCGCACGCTGTCCAGCAGAGTCACCATCAAAGGAAAATACGACTTTATCGGTTTGGCGCAACAACATGCGTACATGGTTTGCAGTACAAGCTGTACCTAATGTGGCTACAGCATTAGGAAAACCCAATTGCGCGAGTGCCACGACATCCATGTAACCCTCGCATACAAGAACATATTCTTGAGAGCGAATGGCTTGTCTTGCTTCGAATAATCCGTACAGCGTATTACCCTTGGAGAACAATGGTGTCTCTGGAGAATTTAAATACTTAGGCTCACCTTGATCCAAGATGCGTCCACCAAAGCCAATGGTCTGCCCCTTAGGATTGCGAATCGGAAACATGATGCGATCACGAAAGCGATCGTAGCGTCTTGCGGCTTGGTTATTGTCGGTCTGCTCACTCTGAATGAGTAAGCCGCCCTCAAGCAATGTCTTGGCTACTTCATCATTGGCATAAGCACCAAAGACTGCCTCAAGGCCTTGCCAGCCATCAGGCGCATAACCCAAGGCATAACGTTTAGCGATCTCACCAGTGAGGCCGCGCCCCTTCAAGTACTCCACGGCGCGTGGTGCTACTTTCAGTTGTTGGCGATACCAATCGGCAGCCGCACTCATCACCTCACTCAATGCCATAGTCTGCTGTTGGCGCGCTACGTCATTGGCAGTACGCTCTTCACGCGGTACATCTAATCCTGCGGAACGTGCCAAGTCCTCAATGGCATCTACATAACCAAGACCGGAATACTCCATCAGAAAACTAATCGCAGAGCCATGCGCTCCGCAACCAAAGCAGTGATAGAACTGCTTGGTAGGTGATACCGAAAATGAAGGGGATTTCTCAGAATGAAAGGGGCACAAACCCTGAAAGTTCGCGCCCGCTTTTTTTAGCTTCACGTGCTGCCCAACCACATCCACGATGTCGACCCGATTTAATAAATCGGCAATGAAGGATTGGGGTATGAGAGCCATCAGTAAGGGATGAGGCTTAGCTTGTGAACTTACTTGGCCAGCGCGGCTTTGACTAAACCAGAAACTTTGCCCATATCAGCTTTACCAGCCAATTGACCTTTGAGAACGCCAATCACTTTGCCCATATCTTGCGGACCAGCCGCACCAGTCGATGCCACTGCTGCAGTTACCGCCGCCTCTACTTCTGCATCAGATAACTGTGCTGGCAAGTAGTCTTGCAGGATGACCATCTCAGCTGCTTCGATCGCTACTAAATCATCACGATTGGCTTTTTCAAATTGAGAGATGGAGTCTTTGCGCTGCTTAATCATCTTTTCAATCGTAGCGATGACACTGGCATCATCCATCACAATGCGATCATCTACTTCTCGCTGCTTGATGGCAGCTAATAAAAGACGAATAGTTCCAAGGCGTGCTACTTCTTTTGCACGCATCGCGTTTTTCATATCTTCAGTAATTTGATCTTTTAGACTCATGGTGTTTTTCCCTGGTATTCAATATCTCGATTCAAAAGCAAAAACCCGCTGCGTTTCACCGTCAGCGGGTTTCAAAGCCTCTCGGTGAGGAGAGCTTTTAACTCGTAGAACTCGCGGGCACGCAAGTCTGTCAAAAGGCCATTCTTTTCAATGGTGCGCTTGAAACGGCGTAATGCCACTTCAAAAGGTTCGTTCTCACGTAGGCGGACTGTAGTCATACTTGTTTAACTCGTATATGCTCGAAAAATATCGATAAATTAACTGAAATGCGATTCTAGCACGACCAAGCGAAAAAATGATTGTTTTAGGCATAGAAACTTCTTGTGACGAGACCGGGGTGGCCGTATACGACACCACCCCCTGGGAAAACCACGCTCCAGCCCATCAGGGCATCCTAGGACAGGCACTGCACTCCCAAATTGCCATGCATCGGGACTACGGGGGTGTTGTCCCCGAACTGGCCTCTAGAGACCATATCAGAAGGGTTTTGCCTCTTTTAGACGACACTTTGCACGAGGCTGGACTCAAATTAAAGGATATTGATGCAGTAGCCTTCACCCAGGGCCCTGGTTTGGCTGGTGCCCTACTCGTGGGGAGTGCTTTTGCTAAATCCCTAGCTCAGGGCCTTAATCTGCCCTCGATTGGGGTGCATCACCTCGAAGGTCACCTGCTTTCACCGCTTTTAGGGGTTTCTGTGCCGGAATTCCCCTTTATTGCCCTTTTGGTCTCGGGTGGACATACCCAACTGATGCTCGTGAGCGGAGTTGGCAAGTACCAACTTCTAGGCGAAACCCTGGACGATGCCGCTGGCGAAGCCTTTGATAAAACAGCTAAGTTACTCGGCTTGGATTACCCGGGCGGTGCCGCAATCTCCAAATTGGCCGAAAAAGGACAATCCGGAAGATTTGATTTGCCCAAGCCAATGCTGCACTCAGGGGATTTAGACTTTTCTTTCTCTGGACTCAAAACAGCAGTGCTTAACCAGGTGAAAAAATTTGAGGTGCTAGGCATTACGGATTCCGATGAGATTGCAACATTTCACGCAGATCTGGCACGAAGCTTTGTCGATTCCTTGGTTGCTGTACTCGTCAGCAAATCCGAGAAAGCACTTAAGCAAACCGGCTGCAAACATATGGTGCTGGCAGGCGGTGTGGGAGCTAATTTGCAATTACGCGCGGCACTCAATGCCAGTGCCAAGAAAAATCGTTTTGAGGTGCATTACCCACCGGTCGATCTCTGTACTGATAACGGTGTGATGATTGCATTCGCCGGGGCACTGCGCATGTTGGCAGAAAACAATGGCTCAACTACTTCAGGTTCTTTTGACATCAAACCCCGCTGGGATTTGGCAAGCAATAATTTATCTTAAGATAATTTCGCCAGACTAGTTTTGGCGCAGGCTCTAAGGACAAAATACGCTCATCATGCGAGGACTAAATGTCCAGCATGGCTTGAGGGATGACTATTTACTTGCAGCCACAGGATTTGCAGCTGTTTTGACTGGAAAACGGAGAGAAATAGCCTTTGCAATCCCCGCAAAATCTAAGCCGCACTGACTCATCAGTAGTTTGTAATCACCATGTTCCACGAATACATCAGGAAGGCCTAATTGCAAAAGGGGTTTGTTAATCCCCATGGCAGAAAGCGCCTCTAAGCATGCACTGCCTGCACCACCCTGAATCGCACCGTCTTCAATCGTCACAAAATAATCATGGTCTTGCGCCAAGGATTTGAGTAACTCAAGATCTAATGGTTTAACAAAACGCATATTGGCAACTGAGGCATCTATTTGCTGAGCCACTTCAAGCGCTGGGTAGAGCAAAGTTCCGAAAGCCAAGATCGCTATACGCTGACCAGCAGGCGCGCTCGACTTGCGACGCACTTCACCCTTACCCAATGGAATAGTGCGTAATTCTTTTGAAGGAATCGTTCCAACACCAGCACCACGCGGATAGCGCACTGCGCTAGGGTGCGGCTGATGAAATGCGGTCGTCAATAAATCACGGCACTCTGCTTCGTCTGCCGGCGTCAAGACCAACATATTCGGAATGCAACGTAAGAACGGGATGTCATACGCACCAGCATGGGTCGCGCCATCCGCACCTACTAAGCCTGCACGATCTAAAGCAAACAAGACCGGCAGATCCTGAATTGCGACATCATGAATCAGTTGATCGTAAGCGCGCTGCAGAAATGTTGAGTAAATAGCCACTACGGGCTTCATACCTTCACATGCCATACCGGCTGCAAAAGTCACTGCATGCTGCTCAGCAATACCAACATCGTAATAACGCTGAGGGAAATTCTTTTCAAACTCCACCAGGCCAGAACCTTCACGCATTGCTGGCGTAATACCAATCAATAATGGGTCGGCGTGCGCCATATCGCATAACCACTCACCAAACACTTGTGTAAAAGTTTTTGGAGAAGGAGTGATGGACTTCTTGACCCCCTCTTCCGGATTGAACTTACTTGGGCCGTGATACAGCACTGGGTCTGCTTCAGCCAATTCATAACCCTGACCTTTACGAGTGACTACATGCAAGAACTGGGGGCCACGCCCCTCAAGCGCTAAGCGACGTACGTTTTGCAACATCGGAATGAGGGCATCTAAATCATGACCATCAATTGGACCAAAGTAGTTAAAACCAAACTCTTCAAAAATCGTAGATGGAGAAACCATGCCCTTGGCATGATCCTCCAGGCGCTTAGCAAACTCGCGCAAAGGCGGCGCAATAGATAAAACGCTATCGATACCCTTCTTCGTTGCAGAGTAAATATTGCCACTCAATAGTCTGGCGAGGTGTCGATTGAGTGCACCTACTGCTGGCGAGATCGACATGTCGTTGTCATTCAGAATGACTACCAATGGTAGGTCCTCATATACGCCCGCATTATTCATAGCTTCAAATGCCATGCCGCCAGTCATCGCGCTATCACCAATCACCGCAACAGCAACTTTTTTCTCACCCTTAGTTTGAAAAGCGCGAGCCATGCCCATTGCCGCAGAAATACTCGTTGAAGAGTGGCCAGTACCAAAGGCGTCGTACTCACTTTCAGCGCGACGTGGAAAACCTGACAAACCATCTAACTGGCGCAAGCTACTCATACGCTCACGACGACCAGTCAAAATTTTATGTGGATAGCTTTGGTGACCCACATCCCACACAATTTGATCCTGCGGCGTGTCAAATACATAGTGCAAGGCAATGGATAACTCGACCGTACCTAAATTAGAGGAAAGATGTCCGCCCGTTTTTGATACTGAATCCAGTACAAACTGGCGCAGTTCATCCGCAAGCGCAGGGAGCTGCTCGCGCGAGAGTTTTTTTAGGTCTGCAGGTGAGTGAATGGAATTTAAAGTCATCAAATCTTAAGTAATCTTATTTACCTCTATTAACTACCAATAGAGCCAAATCTTTTAGGGCCCCGGCTTTAACGCCAAAACTCTCTAAGCTTGCAATCGCCGTCTCTTGTAAATCTGTTGCTGCCTTCTTGGCATAGTCTAAACCCATCAAGGTCACATAGGTCGGCTTGTCATTCGCCGCGTCTTTTCCTGCGGTTTTACCCAAAGTTTGACTGTCTGCAGTGGCATCCAAAACATCATCCACAATTTGAAAGGCCAAGCCCAAAGCTTCAGAGTAG
>JBJOEU010000094.1:0-5440 GCA_046049115.1 Pseudomonadota bacterium | reverse complement strand
CTCATCGACTTGAGCAAGCTCAGCCCGATAACCTTGATCATCTTTATTTACCAAAATAGCCTTAAACATGTCTCTTCCTTTTAAAAGCGCTGCATTCTCCACAGCAAATACGTAATGGGTTTATCCTAACGAGCATTGCTGATTATGGAGGTTTCCATGAAAAAAATTCTACTATTAACTACAACTTGTGGTCTAGCACTGATTGGCTGCTCATCAAGCCAGATTAATATGTCTATGGGCAATATGCGCTTGATCACCTCTAGCGCAGCACCACAAGAGGTGATGGACTTTGCCAGCGCAACTTGTCAGAATGATTTTTACCAAGGTGCCAGTTTCCTCTCTAAGGCTGGCAAGGAATATCGCTTTAAATGCGTCAAAGCTGAAGAGAACGAAATTCTGACCCCCATCCCAGGCACCACTATCCCGACCGCAACGAAGTAAGCCACTAAACAAGTAAGCAAGATGACCCCATTTAACTCCCAAGAGCTCCGCAAGGGCTTCGCCTCCTTTGCAACCGGGGTCACAGTAATTACCTGCCTAGATGCTAACCAGGATGCTCATGGCATCACCATCAGCTCGTTCAATACCGTATCCTTAGAGCCACCACTCATCTTGTGGAGTCTCAAGAAACATTCACGTTTGATGCCTAATTTTGAAGTGGGTCACAAACAATTAATTCATGTACTAGAGCGCTCGCAAGAAGCGATGGCGATGCACTTTGCTACTGTGAAAGAAAATCAGTTCGTGAGCATCCCCCATAAAATTGCAGCAAGTGGGCTTACCCAAATCAAAGGATGCTGTGCTTACTTTGAATGTGAAACTGTTTCTGTTCATACTGGTGGCGATCACAACATCATCGTTGCTAAAGTGATCAACCTAAAACACACTCCGGAAAGTCACCCCCTCATATTTGCACACAGCAAATTTATGGGGCTAGATACATCTCTTTAAATACAACCAAACAGGAGTTCTCATGATGCGTTTGTGGGGAAGAAAAACTTCAATCAATGTCCAGAAGGTCTTGTGGTGCTTGGCAGAGTTAGGGCTAGAGGAAGGTAAAGATTTTGAGCGCATTGATGCAGGTCTTCATTTTGGAAAAAATCGTACGCCTGAATTTCTAGCCCTCAATCCTAATGGCTTAGTACCAACCTTAGAAGATGGCAGTCTTGTACTCTGGGAATCTAATACGATCTTGCGCTATCTTCGTAGCCAATACGATCCGTCAAAACATTTTCCGGCTGACATTGCCACCCAATATCAATCTGAAAAGTGGATGGATTGGCAAGTAGGAACTATGTGGCCAGCATTACGTGTTGCCTTTTTAGGGCTAACTCGTACACCTGAAAACGAACGAAACAAAGAAGCAATTCTCAAGGCTTATCAAGATAGTAATGCACTATTCTCCCTACTAGATCAGCAGCTGGCAAGTCAGCACTATTGCTCTGGAAACTCTTTCAATATCGGAGATATTCCACTGGCGCTTTGTGTAAGCCGTTGGATTCTATTGAATCAAACTTTTCCAGATCAAACTGGACCGCGCCCTTCTTTACACAACATTGATGCCTGGATGCAGCGCATCGAAACAGGAACTAAGTACAACGTAGTTGTAGAAAAAGAACTGAATATTGTGAAGTAAGACAATCACTTAATTAGAAAAGGGTGAACTTAGTTCACCCTTTTTCTTTACTAACTTGCAGACTATATTACTGCTGCTTGAATTTCTTCTGGTGGTGGTCTGCGCCAATAAATAAGTACATCGCCGGCACTACAAAGAGTGTAAACAGCGTACCAATGGATAGGCCAGTAAAGATCACGATACCCATCGATTGACGACCAGCAGCTCCCGCTCCAGAGGCAATCACGAGAGGGACTACGCCCAATACCATCGCGGCAGTCGTCATCAAAATTGGGCGCAAACGCACACTACTCGCCTCTACGATAGCGTCCAACTTGCTGCGACCAGCCTCCTGTAACTCATTAGCAAATTCCACAATCAAAATACCGTGCTTACTAATGAGCCCCATCAACGTCACCAATCCAACCTGGGTATACACATTTAAGGTTGTGAATCCCAAATTAATAAAGATCAGCGCCCCGAATAAAGCGAGCGGTACTGAAACTAAAATGACGATGGGGTCGCGGAAGCTTTCAAACTGAGCAGCCAAGACTAAGAACACAATCAAGATTGCAAAGAACATAGTCACCAGGAAACCGCCAGACTCTGCCATAAACTGACGGGATGGGCCGGCGTAATCCATGGTGTAACCATTTGGCGCAACTTCTTTCAAAGTTTGACGCATAAACTCCAGTAAATCTGCTTGAGAAATAAATGGCGTACTCACACCAAATATCGTCGCTGAGTTGAGTTGCTGAAAGTGGTTAATTGATTGCGGCACTACTCTTTGCTTAATCGTGGCAATGGTGCGCGCCTGAATCATCTGTCCGCTAGGAGTGCGTATGTAGTAGTCGAGGATTTGGTCTGGATTTAAGCGGTCCACTTGCTTCACTTGCGGAATGACACGGTAAGAGCGTCCAGCAACCGAGAAGTAATTAACATAGCCACCGCCCAAAGCAGCAGATAAGGCACTACCTACTTGCTGCTGAGTCATACCCAGTGCGGCAACTTTTTCACGATCAATTTCCAAAACATCTTGTGGTTTATCAATCTTTAAATCAGAGTCTACAAAAAAGAAGTTGCCGCTACGACGCGCCTTATCCAAAACTGCTTGGGATACCTCATTTAACAATTCATAAGACTCGGTGGTGTTAATCACCACTTGAACAGGTAAGCCCTGTGCACCAGGCAAAGCTGGGAATTGGAAAGCTGCTACACGAGCACCGGCGATCGAATTCCACTTACTCTGCATATCTTCTTGAAACTTAGTGGCATTGCGACTGCGTTGATCCCAATCTTTAAGCAAGACACCACCAAAGCTGCTCGTTGGACTGGTGATCTGGAACATCTGCTCATACTCAGGCTCCGCTGCTGATATTTGATAAATCTGATCAGCATAAGTCTGCATCTGATTGACTGTACTGTTAGGAGGGCCAGAGGCCTGCATCAACACAATGCCCTGGTCTTCTGTTGGCGCTAATTCTGAACGTGCAGTGGAGTAAAGATAAGCCACTCCACCTAGCAAAATCACACCCATCACAATAATGACCTGCCAAGTGCTCAAAAGCTCACGCAAAGTAGTTTGATAACTGTGATGGACTTTTTCAAAAATGCGGTCAATCTTTTGAACAAAGGCTGATGCCTCTTGTTCTTCAGTAAAGATACGTGAGCACATCATCGGGGAAAGTGTCAGAGCAATCAATCCAGACACTGCCACCGCACTCGCTAAGGTAAAGGCAAACTCGGTAAAGAGTGCACCAGTCAAGCCGCCCTGAAATCCAATCGGAATATACACTGCGATCAGCACAATGGTCATTGCCAAAATAGGGCCGCCCAACTCACGTGCAGCAATTAAAGAGGCCTCTAATGGAGACTTACCCTCTTTCATATGGCGGTCAACGTTCTCGACCACAATAATGGCGTCGTCGACCACTAGACCAATTGCTAAGACGAGCGCAAGCAGTGTCAGTAAATTAATGGAGTAGCCCAAGACCTGCATTAAAAAGAATGTGCCAATCAAAGAAAGTGGCATCGCAATGACTGGTACTGCAACTGCGCGTGCACTACCTAAAAAGAGGTAAATCACCACCGTCACAATTAACAATGCTTCTAATAATGTCGCTACTACCTCATCAATCGAGGTAGTAATGAACTTAGTAGAGTCGTACACCACCTTTCCGGACATGCCGGTTGGCAACTGCTTCTGAATATCTGGCACTGCGGCACGAACTCGCTCAGCCACATCGAGCAAGTTCGCCTGCGGAGCAACTTTGATCGCAATAAATACTGACCTCTTGCCGCTAAATGCAACGTTGGTGTTGTAATCCTCGGAGCCCATTGTGACACTAGCCACTTGATCCAGGTACACAATATTGATGCCATCTTTTTTGATGACTAGCTTACGGAACTCGTCAAGGGTGTGCAGATCAGTGCCCGCCACCAAGTCCACCGCAACCATATCGCCTTTAGTACTACCCACTGCAGATAAATAGTTATTGGCTGCCATGGCGCTATAGACATCATCCGCGCCAACACCAAGGCCAGCCATCTTCTCGCGATCGAGCCAAGCTCGCAGAGCGAACTTTCTGCCACCGGTAATTTCAGCGTTCTGGACACCATCAATCGAATCTAGTTTTGGTTTCACTACCCGAAGTAGGTAATCAGTAATCGCGTTGTTTGGAATATCGTCACTATAAAAACCCATGTACATGGCTGCAGTCGATTGGCCAATTTGTACAGTCAGAACTGGTTGCTGGGCTTGCGGTGGCAGTTGATTTTTGACTGAACTAATCTGCGTCTGAATCTGCGTCAACGCCGCATTGGAATCGTAGTTCAGCTTAAGGGTGGCAGTAATTGTTGATAAGCCACTCACACTCATTGAGGATAAATAGTCGATACCTTGAGACTGAGCAATCGCCGTCTCCAATGGCTGCGTAATAAATCCTGCAATCGTCTCTGGATCAGCGCCATAGTAGGCCGTTGTAATCGTCACAATGGCATTTTGTGTTTGCGGATATTGATTGACCGGTAACGATCCCACCGCCTTCAAACCAAATACCAAGACAAGCGCACTCACCACCAGCGAAAGCACTGGTCTACGAATAAATATGTCAGTCCAATTCATCTAGGACTTATTCCTGTGGCTGTGGGTTAGGTGAATTCGCTGGCAACACCTTGTTATTCACAATCAGTGGTGTTCCATTCTTCAACTTGAGCTGTCCGCTAGTAACCACCGTAGCGCCTTCTTCAACCCCTTTGAGAATCGCTACTTGATCGCCACGAGTGAGGCCAGTCGTCACAAATACTTGTTGTGCTTCAAGTGCAGGCTTACCTTGCTTATCTTTTTTCCCGGTTGGCTTAGCAATAAAGACTGTTGAGCCATACGGGTTATAAGTCACGGCCGTTTGCGGCAAGGTGAGCATCTTCACCTCATCACCCAACTTAATATTCACGTTAGCAAACATACCGGGCAAAATCTTTTTATCCGGGTTGGCTAGTTGGGCTTCAATCTGAATATTGCGCGTATTGGTATCTACTTTTGGACTCACAGCAGTAATCTTGCCAGTAAAGCTTGAACCCTTAAATGCATCCGTCGTCACCACAATTTCTTGCCCAACCTGAATTTGTTCAGCATTGCTTTGTGGGAGATTGAAATCCACAAAAATTGGGTCCAAGGTTTGGAGGGTAAGTAACTTATCGCCTGGGTTAACAAACTGACCAGGATTGATCATCACAATACCAACGCGCCCACTAAAGGGGGCCTTCAAGTTCTTCTTAGCTACCAGAGCAGTTTGCTGCTCTACCTGAGCCTGCTTAGACTTGGCA
>JBJOEU010000093.1:0-5454 GCA_046049115.1 Pseudomonadota bacterium | reverse complement strand
CTATTACGAAGCGGGTGATCTATTGGATGGGGCTGCAATCGATAAATATAGTTTTGTGCGGGATGCCTATATTCAGAGACGTGCTTACCAAATCAATGATGGGCGCGACGATGAAGAGCCTCTGATGCCAGTTTATGAGAACCCTTACCAATAAAGTCTAAGCCTCACTGGATTTGGTTAAGGAGCTAAAATGGCTCCTAATGATTAGCATTAATCGAGGACTCATGAAAAGCCATAAAACGATTCAAAAATATTTTTCAGCACTGCTATCAAGCTTGTTTCTGTTTGCTGGCAGCGTCTGCGCTCAAGCAGTGGATCAGTCCACGCCAGATGGTTTGATTAAAACTGTGGTCTCTGATGTGATGGCTTCTGTGAAGTCTGATCCGGAGATTCAAAAGGGGAATATCCCGCGCATTGTAGATTTGGTAGAAAAGAAAATTGTTCCTTATACCGATATGCGCCGCACCACTGAAATGGCGATGGGTCCAAATTGGAAAAAAGCGACTCCAGAGCAGCAGGCTCAATTAGTTTCGGAATTTAAGAATTTACTGATTCGTACATACTCTGGCGCCCTAAGTCAACTGCGTGATCAAACCATTCAATTTAAGCCTTTACGTGCAGCTCCAGATGACAAGGAGGTGGTTGTAAAGACTGTAGTCATTGGCCGTGGTGACCCAGTACCGCTTGACTATCGCCTTGAAAAAACAGCCAACGGCTGGAGAGTCTACGATATGAACATCATGGGTGTCTGGTTGGTTGAAGCTTATCGCAATCAGTTTGCCAATCAAATTAGCCAGAATGGTGTTGAGGGTCTGGTGAAGTTCTTGCAGGATCGTAATAAGCAGCTTGCTGCTGCGAAGCCGGCCAACTAAAACTACACAATATCAATCCAAGATAAATATTAGATGCCATTTTTATTACCCAGTTCGGTGACGCAAGACAATGTATTGCAGTTGGAGAAAGATGGCCTCTTAAATCTTGCGGTTTTAAGAGAAGTAGATTGTTGCAATCTGAAGGATTTTGACTCTACCGTACTAACAGTCTTATTGTCATGGCAAAAGAAATTGCAAGCCAATGGGCAGCAGATTGCAGTGCAAAATGCACCTGAAAAATTAATCGTATTAGCTGGCGTATATGGCGTTGCCCAGTTGCTAGGTTTGTCATAGCATGCACGCCGCAATATCAATTAAAAAAGTCTCTAAAAATTATGGCGCACTACAAGCGTTAGACAATGTTTCCTTATCCATTGAGCCAGGTGAGTTCTTTGGCCTGCTTGGCCCCAATGGTGCCGGTAAGACAACACTCATCTCCATATTGGCAGGTTTAGTTACCGCAGATGGTGGTCATGCTGCGATCATGGGGGCTGATGTTCAAAGTCAATTCCGTGATGCTCGCCGGATGCTAGGCGTTGTACCTCAGGAGCTGGTGTTCGATCCATTCTTTACCGTTAGAGAAACCTTGCAATTTCAGTCTGGATATTTTGGGATTCGTCATAACGATGCTTGGATTGACGAGATCATGGCAAATTTAGATCTCACTAATAAAGCTGATAGCAATATGCGTTCCTTATCTGGCGGTATGAAGCGCCGAGTATTGGTGGCGCAGGCCTTAGTTCATAGGCCGCCAGTCATTATTTTGGATGAGCCTACTGCTGGAGTTGACGTAGAGTTGCGTCAATCACTTTGGCAATTTATTAGTCGCCTGAATCAAGATGGTCACACCATTGTTTTAACAACCCATTATCTTGAAGAGGCGGAGGCATTGTGTCAGCGCATCGCCATGCTAAAGCAAGGAAAGATTGTGGCTCTAGATACCACTGCTAATTTATTGAGTCAGTATGGCTCGGTTAAAAAAGATGGTGAAGGCAAGACTGATCTCGAAGATGTTTTTGTCAACATCATGTCGGGCGGTGCTCGATGAAACCTATTTTAAATAAACTGCCAATTTCCTATGGAAGCGGTTTCCCAACGCTCTTGCGAAAAGAAATCAAGCGTTTTTATAAGGTGGCGTTCCAGACCGTTGCCGCACCAGTGCTTACTGCTGTACTGTATTTAATGATCTTTGGACATGTGCTCGAAGGCAAAGAGGTATATGGCCGCTTAAATTACACAGCCTTCTTGATTCCTGGCTTAGTCATGATGAGCGTATTGCAAAATGCTTTTGCAAATACCTCCTCATCGCTCATCCAATCAAAGGTGACTGGTAATCTCGTATTCGTCTTGCTTGCTCCATTTAGTCACTTAGAGTTTTATGCTGCTTATGTTTTGGCTGCGGTATTTCGTGGAATTGTTGTTGGCGCTGGCGTATTGCTGATTACCGCCTGGTTTGCAATGCCATCATTTGAATATCCTTTATGGATCATGGCATTCGCTTTATTGGGCGCTGCAATTTTAGGAAGCATGGGTTTAATCGCCGGCATCTGGGCAGATAAATACGATCAATTAGCAGCCTTCCAGAATTTCATCATCATGCCAGCAACAATGCTGTCAGGCGTGTTTTATTCCATTCATTCTTTGCCAGCAGCATGGCAAGTGGTATCGCACTTCAACCCATTCTTCTACATGATCGATGGTTTCCGTTACGGCTTCTTTGGAGTGTCTGATATATCCCCCTGGAATAGTTTGGCGATTGTTGCCTGTTTCTTTGTTGCAGTATCAGCGATTGCTTTGCGTTTACTGCAAAAAGGCTACAAGCTCAGGAACTAGGTGTGTAAAGCTTGCTTCAAAATTAGTATTTAAGAATATTTAGAAATTAGAAATCAGGAGATTGTGATGTTGCCAACCCCAGAACAAATTGAGGGCTATATTCAGCAGGGCCTCTCATGCACCCACGTTAAAGTTGAGGGTGATGGCCAGCATTTTTTTGCGACGATTGTGAGTCCAGAGTTTGAGGGCAAGCGTTTAATTCAGCGCCATCAATTGGTCTATGGCGCTATGGGTGATCGTATGAAAGCGGAGGTGCACGCTTTATCAATTAAAGCATTCACTCCTGAAGAATTTGCACAAAATACCCCAACTTAAAATACGGCATTAGATTTCTACTGGAATAGATTCATGGATAAATTACGAATGGTTGGTGGTATCCCTTTAAAGGGTGAGGTCTTGATTGCTGGCGCAAAGAATGCAGCGCTACCCATTTTGTGCGCTTGCTTGCTTACTGATCAACCCATCACTTTGCGTAATGTTCCCGATTTGCAAGATGTACGTACCATGCTCAAGCTCTTGCAAGAAATTGGTGTGGCTGTGACGTTCCCAGACGCAAATGATCGCAATCATGTGGTGTTAAATGCCGCCAATATTAAGAGCTCGGAAGCAACATATGACATGGTGAAAACCATGCGTGCCTCTATTTTGGTACTAGGCCCATTACTTGCCAGAATGCATAGCGCTAAGGTTTCACTGCCAGGCGGCTGCGCTATTGGCGCACGTCCAGTGGATCAGCATATTAAGGGCTTAAAAGCCATGGGTGCCACCATCAAGATTAAGAGTGGTTATATTCAGGCGGAAACTAAATCTCCTACGGGCCGTCTACAGGGCGCCTCTATCTTGACTGACATGATTACCGTAACCGGTACTGAAAATCTATTGATGGCTGCTACTTTGGCATCAGGTACGACCATTTTGGAGAATGCAGCGCGCGAGCCTGAAGTGGGGGACTTGGCGGAGTTGCTTGTCAAAATGGGTGCGAAGATCACTGGTATCGGTAGCGATCGCTTGGTGATTGAGGGAGTTGAAAAGCTCCATAGTGCAGAACATGCTGTGATTGCTGACCGGATTGAGGCAGGTACATTCTTATGTGCAGTTGCGGCTGCTGGTGGTGAGGTGTTGGTGAAGCATTGCCGTCCAGATACATTGGATGCGGTGATCGTCAAACTCAAAGAAGCCGGTTTAGAGATGGAAGTCGGCCCTGATTGGATTAAGGCTTCCATGAAAAGTCGTCCTAAGGCGGTTAGTTTCCGGACCTCTGAATATCCAGCCTTCCCGACCGATATGCAGGCCCAACTCATGGCAGTCAATGCGATTGCAGAGGGTAACGCCACCATTACTGAAACCATTTTTGAAAATCGCTTCATGCATGTTCAGGAGATGAACCGCCTGGGTGCGGATATCGCAATTGAGGGTAATACGGCAATTGCACAGGGCGTAGAGAGGCTCTCTGGGGCCATCGTGATGGCTACTGACTTACGTGCCTCCGCCAGTTTAGTGATTGCCGGTTTGGCAGCTCAAGGAGAAACCCAGGTGGATCGGATTTATCACCTGGATCGTGGATATGACCGTATGGAGCAAAAGTTGACCCTCTTAGGGGCCAACATTCAGCGGATCAAGTAAGCCTGATGGATAATTAGTCCATGAAGTTAACTCTAGCCCTCTCGAAAGGGCGCATCTTCGAAGAAACCGCTGAGATCTTATCCAAGATCGGTATTCGTCCGCTTGAGGATCCTGAAAAGTCACGCAAACTGATTATCGAGACCTCCAATCCTGACGTGCGACTCATTATTGTGCGCGCCTCAGATGTGCCAACTTACGTTCAGTTTGGTGGTGCCGATTTTGGGGTTGCCGGCCTTGATGTGTTGATGGAAAACGGTACCGATGGCCTCTATGTTCCATTCGACTTAAATATTGCTAAATGTCGCATGTCAGTTGCCGTTAAAGAAGGCTTTAATTACGCAGAAGCTGTAAAGCAAGGCTCACGTTTAAAAGTTGCAACGAAGTACGTTAATTGTGCACGTGAACACTTTGCCAATAAAGGCGTACACATCGATACGATTCATTTATATGGCTCGATGGAGCTAGCTCCATTGGTCGGTCTAGCAGATGCGATTGTTGACTTGGTATCTACTGGTAATACTTTGCGCGCTAATGGTTTGGTCGAGGTTGAGCCCATCGCTGATATCAGCGCACGCTTGGTAGTGAATCAAGCGTCTTATAAACGCAAGCGCACTCAGCTCCAACCATTTTTTGAGTTGCTGAAGTAAAGAAGAAATCCTATGTCAGTAGAAATCAAAGTCAAACGCCTTAATAGTAAAGACGCTGGGTTCAAAGAAACTCTGCTCTCCAGCCTTTCTTTGCCGATGGCAGATGATGAGGCGATTGATGCTGCGGTAGTAAATATTCTGGCGCAAGTCAAAAGCGAGGGTGATGCTGCAGTGCTCTCCTTTACAAAGCAGTTTGATCGTTCTAATGCTTCTAGCGTGGCTGAGTTAGAAATCTCTCAAGAAGAATTAAAGAAAGCCTACGAAGGTTTATCGGCTGAGCAAAAAAATGCTTTGGATATTGCTGCGCAAAGAGTACGCGCCTATCACGAGCATCAAAAAATTGAAGCAGGTTGTCACTCTTGGGAATATGAAGAGGCCGATGGCACACGCTTGGGTCAAAAAGTTACGGCCTTAGATCGCGTGGGCATTTATGTGCCTGGCGGTAAAGCGGCTTACCCTTCTTCCGTTCTGATGAATGC
>JBJOEU010000092.1:0-5459 GCA_046049115.1 Pseudomonadota bacterium | reverse complement strand
ATATAGGGCTTACTACCTAGAATCTCATTCAAGAAGTGGTTTTTTCCGGTAGCAGCGCCGTTCGAACTCAGGCCACAAGCAAGAGACAGAACAGACCAATCAATTTTTTGCCGAAAATTGCAAAGGACGAAAGAAAATGAATACAAGCAGCGCCGAATTTTTAGCTTCTAAGGCTAATCAAGACACAACAAATACAAATCCCGCAGCGACTCCACCAGAAATGATTGGTGCTGAGATGCTGGTGCGAGCTTTGCACAAAGAGGGAGTCGAATACGTTTGGGGTTACCCAGGTGGTTCCGTTCTCTTCATCTACGATGAAATTTTTAAGCAGGACAAGTTTGAACATATCCTTGTTCGCCATGAGCAAGCTGCAGTTCATGCGGCCGATGGCTATGCGCGCGCAACCGGTAAGGTTGGTGTTGCCCTGGTGACTTCAGGCCCAGGCGTAACCAACGCAGTTACTGGTATTGCGACTGCATACACTGATTCGATCCCGATGGTGGTCATCAGCGGTAACGTGCCGACGTATGCGATTGGCGAAGACGCTTTCCAAGAGGCTGATACCGTAGGTATTACTCGCCCAGTGGTGAAGCACAACTTCTTGGTAAAAGATGTAAAAGACCTCCCTTTAGTCATTAAGAAGGCTTTTCATATTGCGCAGACAGGTCGTCCAGGCCCAGTATTGATCGATATCCCTAAGGATGTATCTGCAGCTAAAGGACCATTTGTCTATCCAGAAACATTGGAAATGCGTTCATACAACCCTGTAGTTAAGGGTCATAGCGGACAAATTCGTAAAGCGGTTTCTTTACTGCAAGAAGCAGAGCGCCCATTTATCTATACCGGTGGTGGTGTGATTCTGTCTGATGCCGCTCCAGAATTAAAAGAGTTTGCTGACTTGCTAGGTTATCCCGTTACCAATACCTTAATGGGTCTTGGCGGTTTCCCAGGCACCAGCCCTCAGTTTGTAGGCATGCTGGGTATGCACGGTACTTATGAGGCCAACATGGCGATGCAGCACAGTGATGTGTTGATTGCCATTGGCGCACGTTTTGACGATCGCGTGATTGGCAACACTGCGCACTTTGCGGGTAATCCACGCAAGATCATTCATATTGATATCGATCCGTCCGTGATTTCAAAGCGGGTGAAAGTCGATGTACCTATCGTTGGTAATCTCAAGGAAGTATTGCAAGAGATGACTGCTCAGCTCAAAGCTGCTGGTCCACGCAAGAATGACGCCAAGCTAGCGGCATGGTGGGCGCAGATTAATGAGTGGCGCAAAAAAGATTGCTTAAAGTACGACGAAGCTTCACAAATCGTAAAACCTCAGTACGTTGTTCAGAAATTGTGGGAGCTCACTGGTGGTGATGCGTTCATTACTTCTGACGTTGGCCAGCATCAAATGTGGGCCGCACAGTTTTACAAGTTCGATAAGCCACGTCGTTGGATTAACTCAGGCGGTCTAGGCACCATGGGTGTAGGTTTGCCATATGCCATGGGTATTAAGAAAGCATTCCCAGATAACGATGTATTCGCTATTACTGGCGAAGGCTCTATCCAGATGTGTATTCAAGAGCTATCCACCTGTAAGCAATACAACACACCAGTAAAAATCGTGTCTTTGAATAACCGATACCTCGGTATGGTTCGCCAATGGCAAGAGCTGACTTACAACAAGCGTTACTCCAGTTCTTACATGGACTCCTTGCCGGACTTTGTGAAGTTAGCGGAAGCCTTTGGTCACGTCGGCATGCGCATTGAGAAAAAGTCTGATGTTGAAGGTGCCCTCAAAGAAGCCATTCGTTTAAAAGATCGCACGGTGTTTATGGATTTCCAGACAGACCCAGAAGAAAATGTTTACCCAATGGTGCAAGCAGGTAAGGGAATCACTGAAATGCTTTTGGGTAAAGAGGAGGGCTAATGCGTCACATTATTTCTGTACTAATAGAGAACGAACCGGGTGCATTGTCACGCGTTGTGGGCCTGTTCTCTGCGCGTGGCTACAACATTGAAGCATTGAGCGTTGCGCCAACCGAAGATCCATCCTTGTCACGCATGACTATTGTCACTCTTGGCTCTGAGGATGTGATTGAGCAAATCACTAAACACTTAAATCGCTTGGTTGAAGTTGTTAAGGTGTTTGATTTAACTGAAGGTCCTCATATCGAGCGTGAGCTCATGATGATCAAAGTGCGCGCAGTGGGTAAAGAGCGTGAAGAATTGAAACGTACAACGGACATCTTCCGTGGTCGCATCATTGATGTGACCGATAAGAGTTACACCATTGAATTAACTGGTGATGGCGCCAAATTGGATGCCTTCATTGATTCGATTGATCGCGCATCAATTTTGGAGACTGTCCGTTCGGGTGGCTCTGGTATTGGGCGCGGTGAACGCATTCTGAAGGTTTAATTTTTAATTAATTACTGCATTAACTACATTTTCAAAACAAGGAAAGAGCATGAAAGTTTTTTACGATAAAGACGCTGATTTGTCCCTCATTAAAGGCAAAAAAGTGACCATCATTGGTTACGGTTCACAAGGCCACGCACACGCATTGAACCTCAAGGATTCAGGCTGTAACGTGACTGTTGGTTTGCGTAAAGATGGCGCTTCCTGGAGCAAGGCTGCAAATGCTGGCTTGACCGTGAAAGAAGTTGGCGAAGCAGTTAAAGATGCTGACGTAGTCATGATGCTCTTGCCGGATGAGCAAATCGCTGATGTTTACAGTAAAGAAGTTCACGGTAATATTAAGCAGGGCGCTGCATTGGCATTTGCTCACGGCTTTAACGTTCACTACGGTCAAGTTCAGCCACGCGCTGACTTAGACGTAATCATGATTGCCCCTAAAGCACCAGGCCACACTGTACGTGGTACTTACGCTCAAGGCGGCGGTGTTCCCCATTTGATCGCTGTGTATCAAGACAAATCTGGTTCTGCTCGTGATGTTGCTTTGTCATACGCAACTGCTAACGGCGGCGGTCGTGCCGGCATTATCGAAACCAACTTCCGCGAAGAAACTGAAACTGACTTGTTCGGTGAGCAGGCTGTTCTCTGTGGTGGCGCAGTAGAGTTGATCAAGGCTGGCTTTGAAACTTTGGTTGAAGCTGGTTATGCTCCTGAGATGGCTTACTTCGAGTGCTTGCATGAGCTCAAGTTGATTGTGGACTTGATCTACGAAGGTGGTATCGCCAACATGAACTACTCAATCTCTAATAACGCTGAGTACGGTGAATATGTCACTGGCCCACGTGTTGTGACAGAAGATACCAAGAACGCAATGCGTCAGTGCTTGAAGGATATTCAGACTGGTGAGTACGCAAAGAGCTTCATCTTGGAAAACAAAGCAGGTGCGCCTACTTTGATTTCTCGCCGTCGCTTGAATGCTGAGCATGACATCGAGGTAGTTGGTGCGAAGTTGCGCGCCATGATGCCTTGGATTGCGAAGAACAAGTTGGTTGATCAAACAAAGAACTAAGCTAAGAACTAAGCAAATAGTAGTTAGAAACCAATAGTAGTAACTAAAAAGGCTCAGAACAAAGATGATGTATCCGCACCCCATTATTGCGAAAGAAGGTTGGCCGTATTTGGCATTAGTGGGGGCTGTTACTTTGCTAGTCCACTATCTTGGTGGCATTGCATGGTCATGGCCTTTGTGGATCATCTTTATCTTTGTTCTGCAGTTCTTCCGCGATCCGCAGCGTATTGCTGCTATAGGTCGTGATCTCGTGTTATCTCCTGCTGATGGTCGTATTGTTGTAGTAGAAAAAGCGAATGACCCTTATGCTGGTCGTGAGGCTTTGAAGATTAGTGTTTTTATGAACGTGTTTAATGTTCATTCCAACCGTAGCGCAGTCAACGGCACGGTAAAAGAGATTCAGTATTTTCCTGGTAAGTTTGTGAATGCCGATTTAGATAAAGCCTCTACTGAGAACGAGCGCAATGCCGTTGTGATCGATGCCAATGGCCAAATCGTGACTCTGGTTCAGGTTGCAGGCCTCATTGCCCGTCGTATTCTTTGTTATATCCATGTTGGCGATAGACTTAAAGCGGGTGAGCGTTATGGCTTTATTCGCTTTGGCTCCCGCGTCGACGTATATTTACCATTAACAGCTGAGCCTTTAGTCAGTGTTGGTGATAAAGTTTTTGCTACGAATACTGCATTAGCTCGCGTACCCGGCTTAGATTAATTAAGCCGTTTTAACTGGGAATACCCTTTGCCTACTTTTCGCCGTCGTGGCCGTATCGATCGCAGTCGCCTAGCGAACTCTCGAACTGATCGCACTCAAAATGAGTGGGCAGAGGACTTGGGTGATGGGATTGATTTCGAAGTGGAAGAGTTGCACGTAAATAAGCCACGTAAACGTAGTAAAGGCATTTACTTGCTTCCTAATGCATTTACTACCGCAGCCTTATTCTGCGGTTTCTTTGCCATCGTGAATGCGATGAACCACCAGTTTGAGATGGCTGCTATCGCTATCTTTGCATCTTTAGTTTTGGATGGCATGGACGGTCGCGTTGCTCGTATGACAAATACTCAAAGTGCCTTTGGTGAACAGTACGACTCTTTAGCTGACATGGTGTCTTTTGGTGTGGCGCCAGCCCTGGTTGCTTATGAATGGGCCTTGAAAGACTTGGGCAAGTGGGGTTGGTTGGCTGCCTTTACCTACTGTGCTGGAGCAGCCTTACGTCTGGCGCGCTTCAACGTCAATACTGGCGTGGTAGATAAGAAGTTTTTCCAGGGCCTGCCTAGTCCAGCGGCTGGCTCCTTAATCGCTGGCTTTATCTGGCTGGCTGATGACAACAAGATCCCAGTGCGCGACAGTGCCATCCCTTGGATCACCTTCTTCTTGGCTGTTTATGCTGGCTTGACCATGGTATCGAATGCCCGCTTTTATAGTGGCAAGGCTTTAGATGTGCGTTACCGCGTGCCTTTTGGCGTGATGGTTCTGATGATTCTGACATTTGTCCTGATTTCTTCCAATCCGCCTCTAACCCTGTTCGGTCTCTTTGTGGTGTATTCCATTTCTGGGTATGTGATTTGGGCCTGGGAGCATCTGAGCGGACGTCGTTTTAGCTAATTTAGAATATTTAGGTTATATTTAATCCATGTTGATGCATTCCTCACTTCTTAGCTTCCTTCAGCTAGCACTAAGCCTACAGCTTGGGGCAGGTAAGGCCTGAGTTAATGAGATTAAAGTAATTCATTAGCCACGACATACCAGCCCCAGCAAATTGCTGGGGTTTTTGTTTTTAGAATTAGCAATAAGTTATTAGTAGCCATGAATAGGTAGTAAGCATAATTAAGCAATATTGAACCGGAGAGTAGTGATGAGCGACAAAGTAATCATTTTTGATACCACCTTACGTGATGGCGAACAGTCACCTGGTGCTTCCATGACCAAGGATGAGAAGGTGCGCATTGCTCGCCAGTTAGAGCGACTTAAGGTTGATGT
>JBJOEU010000091.1:0-5555 GCA_046049115.1 Pseudomonadota bacterium | reverse complement strand
AAGACAACCACATGCTTTACGCCAGCAACTAAGTCCATGGCGCCGCCCATACCCTTCACCATCTTGCCAGGAATCATCCAGTTCGCTAAGTCACCATACTCACTAACCTGCATCGCACCTAAAATCGCGATGTTAATTTTTCCACCACGAATCATTCCAAAGGAATCTGCAGAAGAGAAAATGGAGGAGCCAGGTAAAGTCGTAATTGTTTGCTTGCCTGCATTAATTAAATCTGCATCAATCGTTTTTTCAGTTGGAAATGGGCCAATACCTAGCAAGCCATTCTCAGACTGAAGCCATACTTCCATGCCTTCTGGCACATGATTGGCTACCAAGGTTGGCATACCAATACCTAAATTGACGTAGTACCCATCTTTTAATTCTTTAGCAGCACGTGCTGCCATTTCATCTCTATTCCAAGGCATATCGATCTTCCTAAATATTCTGTACTGTTTTTATATGGTGTCTGAGGAGATTAAGCAGCAGACAAAGTGCGTTGCTCAATCCGCTTCTCAGGCGTGGTGTTGAGCACCAAACGCTGAACGTAAATACCTGGCGTATGAATCTCATCTGGATCCAATTCGCCGTTCTCCACAATCTCTTCCACTTCAGCAACAGTAATCTTGCCAGCCATGGCTACCACTGGATTGAAGTTGCGAGCTGTAAGGCGATACACCAAATTACCTGACTTATCTGCCTTCCACGCTTTCACGAGTGAGATATCAGAAACGATTGCACGCTCCATGATGTAGCGCTCACCATCAAACTCTTTTTCTTCTTTGCCCTCTGCTACCAATGTGCCGACACCTGTTTTGGTATAAAAAGCAGGAATGCCGCAACCGCCAGCACGCAACTTTTCAGCCAGGGTGCCTTGCGGAGTAAATTCCAGCTCAAGCTCACCAGCCAAAAATTGACGCTCAAATTCTTTGTTCTCACCCACGTAGGAGGCAACCATTTTTTTTACTTGTCTTGAATTGAGCAACACGCCCAAACCGAAGCCATCGACGCCAGCGTTATTGGCAATTGCCGTCAAATTCTGAGCACCCAAATCCTTGACTGCGGCAATCAGCGCCTCAGGAATACCGCACAAACCAAAACCGCCAACAGCAAGTTTTTGGCCATCTTTCAAGATATCCCGCAAGGCATCCACAGCCGATGGGTAAGTTTTATTCATAAATTCGTCCTAATATTGCCAAAAAAGGTAAAAAAGTAATCATAACGCTTTAGGCCAAAAGCCCATTGGCATTGGGCACTAACGTGGTTTTTATGGCTTAGAACTAAACTATAGGTATAGCGTAGCGCTTTAAAAGTGGCAGAAATGCTCAAAATGATTAGCAATGTCGGAGAAATGAAATGACTGCCCAGGAATTACTCGAACAGTTTGGACCTAGAGAATCCATGGACTACGACCTCGTCATCGTAGGGGGTGGTCCTGCAGGATTGTCCGCAGCCATTAAAGCAAAACAGCTAGCCAGTGAATCTGGCAAAGAGATTAGCGTCTGCGTACTTGAAAAAGGCTCAGAAATCGGCGCACATATCCTGTCTGGCGCCGTCATGGATCCCAGGGCATTAACTGAACTCTTTCCGAATTGGAAAGAGCTAGGTGCACCACTAGAAACCGAAGTAAGCCAAGATCAGTTTTTATTTCTGACTAAAGAAAGCGCATTTCAGGTTCCGAATTGGATGCTGCCCCATTGCTTTAAAAATGAAGGTAACTACATCGTCAGTTTGGCAAATGTCACTCGCTGGCTAGGTCAACAAGCCGAGAACCTGAGCGTAGAAATCTTTCCAGGCTTTCCTGCTGCTGAAATTCTCTACAACGAGCAAGGCGCAGTTTGTGGTGTGATCACTGGCTCGATGGGCTTGGATAAAGCAGGTCAGCCGACAGATCAATTTCAGCTTGGCATGGAATTGCGTGCTAAGTACACCCTATTTGCCGAGGGTTCACGCGGAAGTTTAGGCAAACAACTGATTGCCCAGTTTGCCTTGGATAAAGATGCTGATCCACAAAGCTATGGGATTGGCATTAAAGAATTATGGGAAGTCGAACCCTCCAAGAGTAAGCCCGGTCTAGTGGTTCATACCGCTGGCTGGCCATTAGAGAGCGATACCTATGGCGGCTCATTCTTGTATCACTTGGGTGATAACAAAGTTGCGGTCGGCTTAGTAGTAGGGCTGTCTTATAAGAACCCATACCTCTCTCCATTTGAAGAGTTCCAACGCTATAAATTACATCCCAAGATTCGCGAAACCTTTGAAGGTGGTAAGCGCCTCGCCTATGGTGCACGGGCACTGACAGCTGGTGGCTTAAACAGCCTACCTAAAACAGTTTTCCCTGGTGGTGCGCTGATTGGTTGTGATGCCGGATTCTTGAATGCCTCGCGGATTAAGGGAAGTCATGCTGCTATTAAGACTGGCATGCTGGCAGCTGAGGCTGCGGTTGCCGCACTTGCCGACAATCGCTCTGCCGATGTGTTGGCAGCCTATCCAAGCGCCTTTAAAAATAGCTGGTTGCATACCGAGCTAAACCAGGCACGTAACTTTAAGCCGTGGATGTCTAAAGGACTCTACCTTGGCACTCTCATGGTTGGCCTTGAGCAAAAACTCTTGGGCGGCAATATGCCTTGGACGATTCATTTAAAGCATGCAGATCATGAATGCCTAGAACCGGCAGCACAACATCAGCCAATTGACTATCCAAAACCAGATGGCAAGATTACTTTTGATCGACTCTCCTCGGTATTTATCTCCAATACCAATCATGCCGAGAATCAACCTACTCACCTCACCTTGAAAGATGCATCGGTACCAGTGAGCTTAAATCTCAGGACCTATGCAGGACCAGAGCAACGTTACTGCCCTGCTGGTGTTTATGAGTATGTAGAAAAAGATGGTCAGCCGCAGTTGCAAATCAATTCACAAAACTGTGTGCATTGCAAGACTTGCGACATCAAGGATCCAAGTCAGAATATTGTTTGGATTACCCCTGAGGGTGGCGGTGGCCCCAATTACGGATCAATGTAAAGATGAGCGGTTCAGCTTCATAGTGGGCTAGTGGCGAGGACGCAATTTCCCAATCGCCATGCCGCCTAAACCACAGGCTAATGCGGCCATCACAAAAACATTGCGGGGCTGTGTTGCATCCCATAACCAACCGGCCAGTAAACCGCCTAGCGTTCCGCCTAAGCCGTAAGACACTGTCGCCATTAAAGCCTGTCCTCGCGCCTGCAAGGGGCCAGTGAACCAGCGTTGCAAGAGTTTTGTAGCGGCACTGTGGTGCGCACCAAAAGTGCCGGCGTGCATGAGCTGAGCCAGAATCAATACCCAAGTCAGCGGGAAGAAGGCCATCAATATAAATCGAAACACGCCCATACCAAAAGCGATTTGCAGGATGACTTCAGGATCTAAGCGACTCAATACTTTGCTTTGGAAATAAAAGAAGATCACTTCAGCTGCAACGCCTAAAGCCCAGAACAAACCAATCTGAAATTTGTCGTAACCTAAATCTGCTAGGTAAAGAGAATAGAAGACGTACAAAGCAGCATGCGCAAAGATCATAAAAAATCCAGAGAGCAAGAACCAACGCACATCCGGATTAAATAGAACAATCAGCAGCTCACCCTTAACCATCTTGCGACGCTCCATCTTGGGCTCATGCAAGCGAAAGGTCACCAATGCTAAGAAAGTAAGAATTACCGCGCCCACAATGGGATAAAGCTCTATACCTCTGCGCTGAAATAATTCACCAGCAAATAAGACCATGGCAATAAAACCAATCGAGCCCCATAAACGCAAACGGCCGTAACGCTTATCAAATGAATTGTCTTTAAATAAAGCATGCACGGTAGCTGATTCACCTAAGGGCATTAGGCTACTGAGGATGGTATGCAGGACAAACATCCAAATAAAAAAAGCAATGTAGCTATTGAGGAAAAAGATACTCAAAAAAGTGACTGCTGCCAGACAAGCGCAAAAGCGAATGATGCCAATGCGGTCAGAGAGATAGTCTGATAACCACCCCCAAGAGAACGGTCCCACTATGCGCGTGATTTGTAGCATAGACATTAAGACCGCAATCTCAATAACGCTAAAGCCACGATCCAGAAAAAAGAGGCTGGCGTATGGAGAAACTAAACCAACATAGGCGAAATACAAAAAGAAAAAGGACCCGAAGGCCCAACGCACTGATGGTGTCATTTTCTTTTTGGTTTTCTAAAGTGAATTTGTATTAATCCGTTGCAGAGCCGGGACGTGCTGCTGGAATCGGCGGAACGCTATGTTTCACATCACCGCACTGAGCACGATGACGCAAAGCGTGATCTATTAATACAAGGGCTAGCATCGCTTCCGCAATTGGGGTAGCACGAATACCAACACAAGGATCATGACGACCCTTAGTTTGCACGGTAATAGGCTTACCGTCTAAATCAACCGATTCTTTTGGACTCAAAATACTGGAGGTTGGCTTAATTGCAATCGACACACGCAAATCTTGACCGGTGCTGATACCGCCTAAAGTACCGCCCGCATTATTGCTGGCAAATCCATCTGGATGCAACTCATCACCATGCTCACTGCCGCGTTGCGCAACTGACCTAAAGCCAGAGCCAATCTCAACACCCTTCACTGCATTGATACCCATCATGGCATGCGCAATATCGGCATCTAACTTATCAAATAACGGTTCGCCCAATCCGATAGGAACATTGCGAGCCCGTACTTCAATCTTCGCTCCGCAAGAATCCCCTGCTTTGCGCAGTGAATCCATATAAGCCTCTAACTGTGGAACGATCTCGGCATTAGCAGCAAAAAAAGGATTGCCCTCAATTAGCGCTGCATCTTTAAATGGGATTTCAATTTCACCAAGTTGGCTCATATAGCCATAAAACTCCGTGCCATATTGTTCTTTGAGCCACTTCTTAGCAATCGCTGCCGCAGCCACTACCGGTGCAGTCAGTCTTGCTGAAGAACGCCCACCTCCACGAGGATCACGCAAACCATATTTATGGTGGTAAGCGTAATCTGCATGACCAGGTCTAAATGTTTGCAGAATGTTGCCGTAATCTTGACTGCGTTGATCGGTATTCCGAATTAACAAGCCAATGGGTGCACCCGTGGTTTTGCCTTCATACACGCCAGACAGAATTTCTACTCTGTCAGCTTCTTGGCGTTGAGTCACATGCCGTGAGGTTCCTGGCTTGCGGCGATCCAAATCAATCTGCAAGTCTGATTCACACAGAGACATACCTGGAGGGCAGCCATCGACAATAGCGCCAATGGCGGGACCATGGGATTCACCAAAAGTGGTGACAGTAAAGAGAAGGCCTAGTGTATTTCCTGACATATTGACATTATGTCATTGCTCGGGGGCTTGGGCTAGGCTGAGCCTATGGGGTAGCTTTTTCAGCCTCTTCTGGCCAGTCGCGGATGTAAGCCTTGAGCATGGTGTTCTCGAAGTCCTGAGCCTCAACAACGGATTTAGCCACGTCGTAGAAAGAAATCACGCCCATCAACATCTTTTGATCCATCACCGGCAAGTAACGGGCATGGTCAAC
>JBJOEU010000090.1:0-5557 GCA_046049115.1 Pseudomonadota bacterium | reverse complement strand
GCATTGGCGCTGAATGCAGTTTCTCTAATCACTTTTTTCGCCGCTGTTTTCTTTCTCTGGCAAAACGGTCTTCACTTATCAATTGAGTTCACTGGCGGTACAGTGATGGAGGTGTCTTACCCACAGACAGCTCCTTTGGATTCGATCAGATCCAAAGTAGAAAAACTGGGTTACTCCGAAACTCAGATTCAGAACTTTGGTAGCTCACGTGACGTGATGATTCGTCTGCCACTGCAAAAAGATGCTGAAGGAAAAATCATTTCCTCTGCAGATCAAAGTGCATCAGTGATGAAGGTACTTGAGTCAGCTAGCTCTGGCGTAAAACTTCAACGTGTTGAGTTTGTTGGACCACAGGTTGGACGCGAGTTAGCAATAGATGGATTGCTAGCATTGCTATTTGTGATCATTGGCATTGTGGTTTACCTCTCCTTCCGCTTTGAGTGGAAATTTGCAGTCGCCGGCATCATCGCAAACTTGCATGACATCGTGATCATTCTGGGCTTCTTTGCCTTCTTCCAGTGGGAGTTCTCACTCTCCGTTCTAGCTGCAGTATTGGCTGTATTAGGCTACTCAGTAAATGAGTCGGTGGTGATCTTTGACCGTATTCGTGAAAACTTTCGTAAGTATCGCAAGATGAGTACTTCCGAGATTATTGATAACGCTATTACCAGCACAATCAGCCGCACTGTAATTACTCATGGCAGTACTGAGATGATGGTGTTAGCAATGTTGATTTTTGGTGGCCCCACCCTCTTTTACTTTGCTTTAGCGCTCACTATCGGTATTTTGTTTGGTATTTACTCTTCAGTATTCGTAGCGGCAGCCTTGGCTATGTGGCTTGGTGTAACCCGCGAAGATCTAGTGAAGGGCGATAAAAAGCCAGATGATGTTACGCGTAATGATGATCCCAATTTTGGGGCTCAGGTTTAATATCTCAGTCTGAGTTAATTTAAATCCTCAAGGGCGGCCATAATCTTTTGGGTCGCACCTTGGTACTGGAGTGCATAAGACTTTGCAGCACTCGACATCCTTGCCAGTTCAGCGGTATTCAATAGCAATTCTCTTAAAGAGTCCACGAGGGCAATCGGCTCACTCAAGATGAGCTCATCCTGAATACGCTTGGCAGCACCCATCTCGATAGCATCTAATGCAGCTTGCTGGAAGTTATAGGTATGCGCACCAAGCAACACTGGACATCCAGCAGCACAGGCTTCAATCAGATTTTGACCGCCAAACGGAAGCAGGCTGCCGCCCATCACCACCAAGTCAGTAGCGCTGTAATACATCGGCATCTCACCCATTGAGTCACCCAGAATTACATCTACACTGGCATTGCCCTTTGGCGTCTCAATCCATTCTGTACGGCGTCGAAATGTCAGACCAGCATCCTCAATTTGATTAGCCACATCAGAGAAGCGCTCAGGATGACGTGGGACTAAACAGAGCAATGGAGCAATCTCAAAACTGTTGCCAAGTAAAAGATCTTTCCACGCCTTCAGAATAAGCGCCTCTTCACCATCCCGAGTGCTGGCAGCGCAGACCATCAAGCGTTGTTTGCTATGAAGCTCTTGCTTCCAAGATTGACCTTGCTGAACTAAATTGGGATCCAGTGGCACATCAAACTTCAGGTTGCCAACAATCTCCACCCGCTTAACACCGAGACTGCGATACCGATCAGCATCCAATTGTGTTTGAGCCAAAATTCCTTGAAATGCCTGAAATAAGGATCTGCCGGCATTGCCAAATCGATTTACGCGACGAGCACTTCGTTCAGATAGACGTGCATTTACTAAAAATAATGGCAGGCCGATTTCTGCGCAATAAAACACTATGGTTGGCCAAGCTTCAGTTTCCATTAGCAAACCGAACTTTGGTTTAAATGCGCGAATGAAATTAGCAACAGACCAGCAGAGGTCATAGGGTAGATAAACCTGACGTAATTGACCAGCAGCAATCGCACTCTCAAATAAAGCGGCGCCGGTACGGCGACCATTGAGCGTCATATGCGTCAACAGAACCGTCTCGCCACGAGCTAGATAAGCCTCAACCAAAGGTTGAGCAGCCCTAGTCTCACCAACAGATACCGCATGAATCCATACAGACCCCTGAGTAGTTTTTTTGCCATAAGCAAAACCCAAACGCTCAGAGAAGTGATGTAAATATTCAGGGGAGTGGCGTATGCGCCAAGCTAGGCGAATGAATGCAAAAGGCAGAAGCAGGTGCCAAAGCAGTTGATAAACAGCAAACCAGATCTTGGGACGAGCACCGTATTGCAAATCCTCCGGTGCGGACCCAAGGCTTGGAGTCAAGCTCACTTTTTCAGGCGTTCGGTCAATTCGACCGCCTTGCCTAAATAAGAAGATGGGGTCATCTCAAGCAATAAGGTTTTTGCATCATCTGGAATCTTCAAACCACGAATAAAGGTTTGTAAATCGGCTTGGTTGATACCTTTGCCACGAGTGAGCTCTTTAAGTTGCTCATACGGATTCTCAATACCGTAACGACGCATCACAGTTTGCACTGGCTCTGCCAATACTTCCCAGCATGCATCTAAGTCAGCGGCAATTGCTGCATGGTTCACTTCCAGCTTACCTAAGCCACGTAAGGCGCTGTCATAAGCTAAAACGCTATGGCCAAAGGCTGGGCCGAGGTTGCGCAAAACAGTTGAATCAGTGAGGTCGCGCTGCCAGCGAGAAATGGGTAACTTCTCTGCCAGGTGACGCAACAAGGCATTGGCTACGCCTAAGTTACCTTCAGAGTTTTCAAAGTCAATTGGGTTCACCTTATGCGGCATAGTTGAGGAACCAATTTCACCCGCTTTAGTGCGTTGCTTAAAGTAACCAATTGAAATGTAAGCCCAGAAATCACGATCCATATCTAAGAGGATTGTGTTGGCACGAGCAATTGCATCAAATAATTCGGCCATGCCATCATGCGGCTCAATTTGAATCGTGTAAGGATTAAAGGTAAGGCCTAAGCGTTTCTCAACAACATTCTTGGAAAAGTTTTCCCAATCAAAATGAGGATATGCAGATAAATGCGCGTTGTAATTACCAACTGCACCGTTCATTTTTCCTAATAAAGGCACTGCCGCAATCGCTGCAATGGCACGCTCTAAACGTTTGGCAATATTAGCCAACTCTTTACCCAATGTACTTGGGGAGGCTGGCTGGCCATGGGTGCGAGATAACAAAGGTACCTTAGCGTTCTCAATCGCTAAATCCGTTAATACAGAAAGTACTTTTCTGAGTTGCGGCAACAACACTTCGTCACGCGCCCCACGCAACATCAAACCATGCGAAGTATTGTTGATATCTTCAGAGGTGCATGCGAAGTGAATAAATTCACTGGCCTTTAAGAGATCTGGGCGACCGGCTACTTTTTCTTTTAAGAAATACTCCACCGCTTTGACATCGTGATTGGTAACTGCCTCGATATCCTTAATGCGTTGCGCATCGGCATCAGAGAAGTTTTCTGGCAAAGACAATAAGAAGGCCTCATCTGCTGAACTAATTTTTGGCACATCTGGCAGGCCCGCAGAGGCCAAAGCCAACAACCAATGAATCTCCACAAACACTCGCTGCCGCATAAATGCGGCCTCAGATAACCAAGGCCTCAAGGCATCCAACTTGCCGGCATAGCGACCATCTAAAGGGGATAGTGCATTAAGAGTAGAAATCGGCTGACTCACGAATATTGCCTTTACATTGATTGTTTCAATAAAACCTGATTTTAATCGCTCTTGGAAGCAATTTAGTTTGATTGGCATCGCTATACTTAGACTATGAAACTGATCGGATCCCTCACTAGCCCCTACGTACGCAAGGTACGCATTGTTTTCTTGGAAAAAAAGGTAGATTTAGACCTAGAACTTGAAAATGTCTGGGTTGCGGACACCAAAATAGCCCTCAATAACCCTTTGGGCAAGATTCCTTGCCTTATTTTGGAAGATGGTGAGGCTATCTATGACTCCCGCGTGATTGCGGAGTATGCCGATACCCTGAGCCCTGTTAGCAAGCTTATTCCAGTTGCTAGCCGTGAGCGGGCAGCCGTTAAAACCTGGGAGGCACTGGCTGATGGAATAGATGATGCTGGAATTTTGACTCGCTTAGAGGCGACCTTCCACCCAGCAGAGCAACAGAGCTCCGATTGGCTTGAGCGCCAAATGGGCAAAATTAACGCGGCATTAGCCCAAATGTCGCGTCAATTAGGCGAAAACGCCTGGTGCCACAGTAACCAGATGACCTTGGCTGACATTGCTGTTGGCTGCGCCTTGGGTTACCTACTGTTCCGCTTCCCCAATATTGCTTGGCAAGCGCAGTATCCCAATCTAGATGCTCTCTATCAAAAGTTGATGCAAAGGCCTTCCTTTGCTGAAACAGCGCCTCCAGCCGCCTAAATTAGGGCATTAACAACCAGATAAGTTCAGGCGGAAATAATTCCGCCGCCTAAACAAATATCGCCATCGTATAAAACGGCAGACTGACCTGGAGTTACTGCCCATTGGGCTTCCGGGAAGGCTAATTCAAAACTCAAGGGTCCAGCGGCCCCAGCTGCAAGCGTACATGGTGAGTCGGCCTGACGATAGCGGGTTTTGGCAGAGTACTGCCCAGGCATGGGTGCAGCTCCAGCAACCCAGCTGGCGTCAATTGTGGAAAGCTGATTGGCTAGTAGCCACGGGTGCTCATGGCCTTGAGCGACATATAGGGTGTTATCGGCAACATCCTTACGAGCCACATACCAAGCATCACCATTGCCATCCTGGCTGCCACCTAAACCAATGCCCTTGCGCTGCCCTAAAGTGAAAAAGGCCAGACCCATATGCTCACCCACCGTTTTACCTTCAGGGGTCTTAATGGGGCCAGGGGTGCGCGGCAGGTAACGGTTTAGGAATTCGCGGAAAGGACGTTCGCCAATAAAGCAAATCCCTGTGGAGTCTTTTTTGGCGGCATTATGCAAGCCGATTTGCTCGGCAATCTTGCGTACTTCTGTCTTTGGAATCTCCCCTAAAGGAAACAGCACATTTGCCAATTGACTCTGGGTTAAGCGGTGCAAGAAATAGCTTTGGTCTTTACTGGCATCAAGGGCCTTTAAAAGCTGCACACGGTCGCCTTGATGCCGAACCCGCGCATAGTGGCCAGTTGCAATAGCGTCTGCACCCAAACTCATGGCGTGGTCTAAAAAGGCTTTGAACTTAATTTCTGCATTGCACAAAACATCTGGGTTGGGTGTCCTGCCGGCAGCATATTCGCGCAAAAACTCTGCAAAAACGCGCTCACGGTACTCGGCAGCAAAGTTGACGGCCTCAACATCAATCCCAATGAGGTCCGCCACAGACACCACATCCAGCCAATCCTGACGTGCAGAGCAATATTCATCACTGTCATCGTCTTCCCAGTTTTTCATGAAAAGGCCAATCACTTCATAGCCTTGCTGCTTGAGCATCCAAGCTGCAACAGACGAATCTACCCCTCCAGACATCCCAACCACGACTTTGGAGGGTTTTGAAGCAGGTATTGCGACAGAATTGAAGGGGATCATTAAAAAATGCGAGAAT
>JBJOEU010000089.1:0-5559 GCA_046049115.1 Pseudomonadota bacterium | reverse complement strand
TTTGTTCACCCCGCAGAAGCTAGTCATGGCGATCTAGGAATGGTGACTCGTGATGATGTCTTTGTTGCGCTCTCTAATTCCGGTGAAACTGATGAGCTACTCACCATCGTGCCAATCGTCAAGCGCACAGGAGCAAAATTGATTGCACTGACTGGCGCACCAAATTCCTCTTTGGCAAAGTTAGCTGATGCCCATTTAGATACTAGCGTTGAAAAAGAGGCTTGCCCACTTAACCTTGCCCCAACTACCAGCACAACCGCAGCTCTCGCTATGGGTGATGCCCTAGCTGTTGCACTTTTAGATGCTCGCGGCTTTCAGGCCGAAGATTTCCAGCGCTCACACCCAGGTGGCCGCTTAGGTCGCAAACAGCTCATGCATGTCAGTGAAGTCATGCGCAGCTTTGATGAGACTCCTAAGATTGCAATCTCCGCTTCCCTGCAAGATGCTTTACTGGAGATGACTGCCAAGCGCATGGGCATGGTGATTACTTTAGATAATGCAAACAAAGTTGCCGGCATCTTTACAGATGGTGACTTACGTCGCTTACTTGAGAAAAGCACTAATTTAGATGGCCTGACTTTACAAAAAGCGATTACTTCAGCACCACGTACGATTCCTCCCGAGTTGCTGGCAGAGGAAGCTATTGAGATGATGGAAAAGCATCGCATCAATCATTTAGTAGTAACCGATCCTGCAGGCGAATTACTTGGGGCACTCAATCTCCATGATTTATTTGCCGCTAAAGTTATTTAAGACGTCTATTTTTAATTATTTATTTACCCACTTATATGCCAACCGCCTTTCACGCTCACAACACCAACCCTCTAAGCCAATACCCGCAGGCATGGGATCGTGCTGGGGCGGTCAAGCTTCTCGTTCTAGATGTTGATGGCGTATTGACCAATGGCCAAGTTTTTATTGGTGAAAATGGCAAGGAGTCCCTTAAAGCATTTGATATTCAGGATGGCTTGGGAATTAAGTTATTGGAAAAAATAGGTATTGCGACAGCCATCATTACAGGACGCAACTCCAAAATGGTTTTGGCCCGTTGCAATGAGCTCGGCATCAAGCACGTACATATGGGTGTTGAAGATAAAGCCGATGCTTTAGAAAACATTTTGCAATCGCTTGGACTGAAGTCATCTGATTGCGCGGTCATGGGTGATGACTGGCCTGATTTTCAAATGATGAAGTCTGCAGGCCTCAAGATATGTCCAGCACAAGGACATGATGCTGTGAAAGAAACTGCTCACTTTGTCACCACTCGATCTGGTGGTTGTGGCGCAGTACGTGAAGTCTGCGACCTGATTTTGAAGGCACAAAACCGTTATGAGGAATTACTTGCTCAGGCGCGCGCTTAAGGTCAATTATCAATGGAACTAAATGTCCAAAAAATCAAACTGAGCATCTGGCGTACATCGTTACGTCTGATGCCTTTGATTCTGATGGGCACACTCACCCTTGTCACATTTTGGCTGGTCAAGAAAAATACGCCAGCAGAAAAGTCTGCTGTTGAGCGCGTGCGTTTGCATGAGCCTGACTACACTATTACTAATGGCGCCTTATCCACCCTAAATGAATTCGGTGACACCAAATATCGTGTACTAGGTAAGAAAGTGATTCACTACGATGATGACGCTTCAATCGATATTGAAACACCGCGCATACGCTTGTTCCCGCCACAGAAGTCACCGGTGACCATCAAAGCAGATAAGGGTCATTTAGATGGCGACCTCACGATTTTGGATCTAATTGATAACGCAGAAATATTTCGACCGCAACAAGCTGCTACAGGAAGTGAACCTGCAAGACCGCGCATGCTTGCGCGCTCCTCTTATTTTAAAGTACTGATTAATGATGACATTATCAAAACAGATAAGCCCATTACGCTAGAGCAAGGGGTGTCCGTGATGCACTCAACTGATGGCGGCACATTTAACAACATCGAACAAAGTATGGTTTTATCTGGGCAGGTAAGGGGGCGTATCGAGCGCGTTCAACCTGGGGCGCAGCAATGAGGCTATTGCAAAAATTAGTATTAGCGTTTGCGCTACTAGGGACTAGTCTGACTACTTATGCCGAAAAAGCAGATCAAGACAAACCCATCATTTTGGAAGCAGAAAAAGTTTCTGTGAACGACGTCCAACAGATCTATGAGCTTGATGGTGAAGTACTCTTGATCAAAGGCAGTATTTTGATTACTGGCGCCAAGGGGAATATCAAAGTCGACCCTGAGGGTTATGAATACGTTGATGTTCAGGGTAATTCAGAATCTACCGCCAGCTTTAGACAAAGACGCGAAGGGCCAGCCAATGAATTTATGCAAGGTCGGGGTAAAACGGTTATCTACAATGCAAAAACTGAACTTCTCACATTGACTGGTGATGCTAGCTTGAAGCGTCTTCACAATATGCAAATGCTAGATCAATTGCACGGCTGGAAAATTGAATACGATGATGTTCAGCAACTTTATAAAGTCTCGCCTCCTGCAGATGTCAAAGCAGAAGATCTGCCACTAGCTAGAGCCATCCTTTCACCAAGAAGAAAAGCTACACTAGAGAAATGACCACGAATTCCAGTAGCACTCAAAAACCAGCAACTCTTAGCGCTCAGCACCTTCAAAAACGCTACGGATCTCGCACAGTTGTGAGAGATGTGTCGGTAGAAGTGAAATGCGGAGAAGTAGTAGGGTTGCTGGGGCCAAATGGCGCCGGCAAAACAACCTCTTTTTATATGATTGTTGGTCTAGTTCCTTTGGATGGTGGCAGCATTGTTTTGGACGGCACTGATATAACGCACCTGCCCATTCATGAGCGAGCTCGCATGGGCTTATCCTACCTGCCACAAGAGGCTTCTGTTTTTAGAAAGCTCAATGTGGCCGAAAATATTCAAGCCGTATTGGAACTGCAAGTGCAGGGTGGAAAACCATTAAGCAAGGCAGATATTGCGCATCGCTTAGATGAGCTCTTGGGTGAGCTCCAAATCAGCCATCTGCGTAATAATCCCGCCCTGTCGCTATCTGGTGGCGAGCGTCGCCGTGTTGAGATTGCTAGGGCACTGGCTTCCCAGCCAAAGTTCATTTTGCTAGATGAGCCATTTGCTGGCGTTGACCCAATTGCGGTTGGAGAGATCCAGCGGATTGTACGTTTCTTAAGAGACCGCCAAATTGGCGTGCTCATCACCGACCATAACGTTCGAGAAACCTTGGGAATTTGTGATCACGCCTACATCATCAGTGAAGGTAGCGTTCTGGCAGAGGGCAAGCCAGACCAAATTATTGAGAATGATGCTGTCAGAAGAGTCTATCTAGGCGAAAACTTCCGCATGTAAATATTCAGAGCTTTTTGAGTATTTATTAAATAAACATGATCTGCCCCCTTGGTTTTCAGCAAAATCGCTGATACGCTGGAGGTTCATGAAGTTCATTTCCGCATAAACAAGTACAACATTACAGGGGCCTGCTGCGCACCCCGAGTAATTATCTGCGCACGCATTTTGTTTTTCTATGAATAGGAGCTGCTGATGAATCTGAAAATTAATAGCCGTCATGTTGAAGTTACTCCAGCCATGCGTTCCCACCTCGAAGCTGGTTTAGAAAAAATTCGCAAACACTTTGACCATGTTTTAGATGCCACAGCATTCTTAATTGTCGATAACGCCAAAGAAAAAGATCTTCGTCAAGCAGCTGAGATCACTCTTCATCTCAAAGGTAAGGAGCTCTTTGCCGAAGCGCATAACGCAGACCTCTACCATGCTATGGATGCAGTAGTAGATAAACTTGAACGCCAGGTTGTGAAGCACAAAGAAAAAATTCAAGATCATCACCACGAAAAACATTTTGAGTAATCTCTAGTATCAGGACACCTATAATCTAGTGATATGAATGCCCTGACCGATCTTTTCGCTTTAGACCGTATTGCCTTAAATAATCCTTCCAAAAATAGGGGCGAGGCATTCGCGGCCGTAGGCCAACTATTCGCTAAACAAGCAGATCTTGAAGCCGAAGCAATTGTTGGCTTTTTAAATGCGCGTGAGGACTTGGGCTCTACGGCACTGGGCGCAGGTGTTGCCATCCCACACGGTCGTGTAAAGGGACTAAAACAACCGATTGCTGCATTCGTCAAACTGCAAGAGCCAATTGAATTTGCTGCGCCTGATGGTGAAGCCGTATCCATCCTCATTTTTTTACTGGTTCCTGAAAAAGCAACTCAGCAACATTTAGAAATTCTGTCCTCAATTGCACAGCTCTTATCTGACCAAGATACCCGTAAGCTACTCGTGTCGGAGGGCAATCCAGAGAAGGTGTGTGAAATCCTACAAACGTGGGGCTCAACTTGACTACTCAACCCCTACTCCTAGAGGGAGTTACCGCCCAGCAGATCTTTGATGACAATGTCTCTGATCTCAAGCTATCCTGGATTGGTGGACTAGAAGGCGCGGATAGACGGTTTCCGACAGAGGCTGTAAAAGCTGCTGCAGCCAGCTCAGACTTAGTGGGGCACTTAAATCTCATTCACCCAAGCCGTATTCAGATTTTTGGTGAGCAAGAGATTAACTATCATGCCCAACTTGAAACACAACAGCGAGAAGAGCAGATCTTCGACTTAATTTCTAAAATGCCGCCTTGCGTGATTGTGGCCGATGGTAAAGCAGCTGATGCCGCCCTACAACTCTTCTGCCAACGATCCTCTACCCCACTCTTTACAACAGTCATATCCGCTGCTGAAGTAATTGATCACCTTCGCACCTACCTTACCAAGATTGGCGCGCCCCAGATCACGATGCACGGCGTATTCATGGATATTCTGGGCTTAGGCGTTTTGATTATGGGTGAGTCAGGCTTAGGAAAAAGTGAGTTGGGTTTAGAGTTGATTTCCCGCGGCCACGGTCTGGTAGCTGATGATGCAGTCGACTTTGCTCGACTCGGACCAGACTATATCGAGGGTCGCTGTCCTGTGATTCTGCGCAACCTCTTAGAAGTTCGTGGGCTTGGCTTATTGGATATCCGCACTATCTTTGGTGAGACAGCTGTACGTCGTAAATTGAAATTACGTTTGATAGTGCAATTGGTTCGTCGCAATGATGGTGAGTTTGAGCGCCTACCTCTAGAGGCCCAGCATATTGATGTATTAGGTGTTGCTATTAGAACTGTCAAAATTCAGGTGGCCGCAGGTCGCAACTTGGCCGTTCTTGTGGAAGCCGCTGTACGTAATACGATTTTGCAACTACGGGGTATCGACACCTTAAAAGAATTTATGGAGCGTCAGCGTCTACAAATGAATGCTGAAGCAGAGTCCTCAAAGTCACAAGGTCGCCTCATTTAATATGCAAATCAATCTGATTACCGGCATCTCGGGCTCAGGTAAATCAGTTGCGCTGAGAGCCTTTGAGGATGCGGGCTATGACTGCGTTGATAACCTTCCAGTCACCCTCCTAGAAAGCCTCATCACTACGCTAGAAGGTGAAAAAAGTGAACGTGTTGCAGTAGCCATTGATGCGCGTCGCGGTCAGTCGATTGCAGAGCTTCCGCAGATTTTAGAAAACCTGAGGCGCAACCAT
>JBJOEU010000088.1:0-9568 GCA_046049115.1 Pseudomonadota bacterium | reverse complement strand
TTGTGGAAACCAAAGGCAACAAAGACTGTCACGTTATTTTACGTGGCGGCAAAGAGCCCAATTATGAGGCGCAGTATGTTCAAGCAGCCTGCTCTGAGCTAGAAGCAGCAAAGCTTCCAGCCAGTTTGATGGTTGACTTATCGCATGCAAACTCCAGCAAAAAACATGAGCGTCAAATTGTGGTGGCAGAAAATATTGCCGAACAAATTGAATCTGGCTCAAAACAAATTTTTGGCGTCATGATTGAAAGTCACCTCAATGATGGCGCACAAAAATTCTCACCTGGAAAAGACGACCCAAATAAATTGGAATATGGCAAGAGTATTACCGACGCTTGCATTAACTGGGAAGACTCAGCTAACGTATTACAACGCTTAGCTTTAGCTGTGAAGAATCGCAGAAAAGTGAAGAAATGAAAAAAGGGGAAATAAGGCAAAGTTGCCTTATTAATCTTAAAAGAGACTAATTTATTTAGTCTCTTTTTTTTCGTGCTTCCATAGAACGTCTTGACCGCCTGCAGCACGATTGAGAACCCGCGCTAATACAAACAATAGATCCGACAAGCGATTGACGTATTGACGCGGAGCATCATACAAAGGCTCCTCCCAACCCAAACGCACAATCGATCTCTCTGCACGCCTACAGACTGTGCGACAGACATGGGCTTGAGAAGCTGCGCGAGTACCACCTGGAAGAATAAATTCCGTCAGAGGGGGCAAAGTCGCATTGTATTTCTCTAGCCAAACATCCAACTGAGCTACCTGCTCCGGCTTGATTAGGGTGTAATTGGGAATACAAAGCTCCCCACCCAGATCAAATAAATCATGCTGTACTTGCAAAAATAGGTTTTTGAACTCTTCTGCAAGGCTCTCGGGGATCGATTCCGTCATCAAAACCCCGATTTCGGAGTTCAATTCATCCACATCGCCCATGGCGCAAATGCGCAAATGATCCTTTTCTACCCGGCTACCATCGCCAAGCCCGGTCATGCCCGCATCACCAGTTCTGGTGGCTATTTTTGAAAGTCTATTTCCCATAAAACTAATTATAGGTAAATGGCTAAAATGAGTACTATGAATATGGTGACCCCACCCCCCGAACTTGCGGCTATTACCGCCCTGCAATCTAAACTGGTATCGGCTCTGCGCCCCATCCTCCCCGAACATGCCTTGCTATGGGAGCCTGAGGACACGATTCCTTATGAATGTGATGGCCTGGCTGCCTATCGACGCATGCCCCTGGCAGTTGCTCTGCCTGAAACTGAAGAGCAAGTTGCCCAGATTTTGAAAATTTGCTTCGAAATGCAAGTACCCATTGTTCCCCGTGGGTCCGGCACTGGACTATCTGGTGGCGCTATGCCCATCTCCCAGGGTTTGGTACTCTCGCTAGCTAAACTCAAAAAGATCATCAACATTGATCCGTTCACCAGAACTGCAGTTGTGCAACCGGGTGTTCGTAATTTAGCGATCTCCGAAGCGGTGGCTCATCTCGGACTGTATTACGCCCCAGACCCATCCTCACAGATCGCCTGCTCCATTGGCGGGAATGTCAATGAAAACTCCGGTGGTGTGCACTGCCTTAAATATGGTCTGACGCTTCATAACGTTTTAAAGGTGCGCGGCATCTTGATGAACGGTGAGATCGTGGAGTTCGGCAGTCTTGCACCAGACTCCCCGGGACTCGATTTATTGGCAATCGTGATGGGTAGCGAAGGCATGCTTGCTGTCGTAACCGAAGTCACAGTAAAGCTGGTTGCTAAACCCAAGTTGGCACGCGTCATCATGGCTAGCTTTGACGATATTGAAAAGGGTGCCGATGCTGTAGCAGCAATCATTGCTGCCGGCATCATTCCAGCCGGCCTAGAGATGATGGACAAAGCCACTACGCGCGCAGTAGAAGAATTTGTTCATGCGGGATATGACCTCGAAGCCGAAACCATTTTGCTTTGCGAATCCGACGGCACGCCTGAAGAGGTTGCAGAAGAAATTGAGCGCATGACAAAAGTTCTAGAGCACGCCGGTGCTAGCGGTATTCAGATTTCTCAGAATGAAGCAGAGCGCCTGAAGTTTTGGAGCGGTCGTAAAAATGCTTTTCCCGCAGCTGGTCGCTTGGCAGCTGACTACTACTGTATGGATGGCACGATCCCACGCAGAAATATTGGCACCCTACTCAGACGTATCCAGAGTATGGAAAAGAAATATGGCCTCGCCTGCTTAAATGTATTTCATGCGGGTGACGGCAACATGCATCCACTCATTCTGTTTAATGGGGCCGATCAAGAAGAGTGGCATCGTGCTGAAGAATTTGGCACTGAAATTTTAGAGGCCTGTGTTGAGCTCGATGGCACGATCACTGGTGAGCACGGTGTTGGTATTGAAAAAATTAATTCCATGTGCATTCAATTTGGCGAAGGTGAACGCGAATCATTTTGGGGCGTTAAATCCGCATTTGATCCAGAGCGCCTATTAAATCCCGATAAAGCAATCCCCACTTTGAATCGCTGCGCTGAGTATGGTCGCATGCGGATTAGTGGTGGCAACTTACCGCATCCTGAGTTGGAGCGCTTTTGATGTCCACAAATAGCAATGCAAATATTGACTTATTTCAAGAACAAATTCTAGCGGCAGTTAAAAATAAAACCCCTCTATCTATTGAAGGTGGTGGCACCAAGTCTTGGTATGGGAACGCCAATTCTTATGCCAAGCTAGATACCCGCGCTTACTCTGGGATTCTGGAATACCAGCCTGAAGAGCTGGTGATTACTGCATGCGCTGGTACGCCGCTAAAAGAAATTGAAGCTGCTCTAGCCGACAAGAATCAAATGCTGGCATTTGAGCCGCCCCACTTTGGTGAGGGTGCAACTTTTGGTGGCGCAATTGCTGCAGGCTTAGCGGGACCAGGACGTATTAGCGCGGGCAATTTACGTGATTTTGTTCTAGGCGCTCGTATTCTTGACGGCAAAGGCCAAGACCTATCCTTTGGCGGCAAGGTAATGAAGAATGTGGCGGGATATGATGTGTCACGTTTACTGCCTGGATCAATGGGAACCTTATCGCTGTTGCTAGAGGCTTCTGTCAAAGTATTGCCACGACCAGCCGCCACAACATCGCTTCGTTGCAACATTACGCAAGCACGTGCACTGCAACTCGTAAATGAATGGGCGGGACAACCTTTACCGCTCTCAGCAAGTTGCTGGATCGGTAGTTCAATCGGCGGGGATGGTGAGCTCACCATTCGCTTAGCCGGCGCTGCAGCTGCGGTTAAAGCGGCAATTCCCGTAATGGGAGCAGCTGTCAATGCAAGCGAATTAGACCCTCAAGTTGCTTCAGAATTTTGGGCCGCCTTGCGCGAACAGCAATTAGCTGTTTTTTCAATCCTCAATAGTGACGAGACTTTGTATCGTCTCGCGCTTCCAGCTGCCTGCGGGCCACTCACTCTTGAAAACATCAGCGGTAATATTGCTTTGGAATGGCATGGTCAGCAACGCTGGTTAAAGGCTCCGGGTGATGATGCCACTTATGCATCCATCAAGGCCTTAGCTAGCGCTCACGGTGGGCATGCAACCCGCTTTAAGCAAGGAAGCAATATTGATCCCGGCAAGCAACGCTTTACCCTTTTGAGTGAGCAAGTGCACTCAAGAGCTTTAGAGGCAGTACAAGCCCGCCTCAGAGCCGCCTTTGATCCTGCGGGCGTATTTGCTACTTCACGTCTTCCCTAAGCATCTTTTTTAGCGCCCTTATGCAAACTCAACTCGCCCCCCAATTCGCCAATACTCCTGAGGGCATTGAAGCTGCCAGAATTCTTGGTAAATGCGTGCACTGCGGCTTCTGCACAGCTACATGCCCTACCTATCAATTACTTGGTGATGAGCTCGATGGTCCGCGAGGTCGCATCTACCTCATCAAACAAATGGCGGAAGGCCAAGCCCCTACCGAAAAAACACGTCTGCGTCGATATTGGTCGCAAGTGGGCAGAAGAAAATACTCCTGAGCGCCCACTGGCTCAACGTCTCACCCGCTGGGCTTTGAAAGAGGGTTTAACCAGTCCCAAGTTATTTAATTCCGCGATGGCCATTGGTCGCTTGGTTCGCCCACTCATGCCGACTGGCATTCAGCGCAAGATTCCAGAAGCTAAAAATAAAGCGCTCAATACCAATACAGATCCCTATGCAAGGCCGCAAACTAGCCACTCACGCAAGATGCTACTACTCGAGGGTTGCGTGCAACCTGGCATGCTGCCAAATATCAATTCAGCAACAGCACGCGTTTTAGATGCACTCAAGATTCAGTTAATTTCTGCGCCCAACGCTACTTGCTGTGGTGCATTGCGTCACCACTTAAATGATCAAGCTGGTGGCCTAGCAAATGCTAAACAAAATATCGATGCCTGGTGGCCGCAAGTTGAGCAAGGCGTAGAAGCTATTGTGATGACCGCTTCTGGTTGTGGTGTGATGGTCAAAGATTATGGTCATCTATTTTCGAATGACCTGCAATATGCTGCTAAGGCCAAGACTATTTCCGATCTCACTAAAGATATTTCAGAAATCTTGCCAGCGCTTCAGGAAGAGCTCGTTACTCTAGTGGGCACTGATCCAAAGCCTGGTGTGGTCTATCACCCTCCCTGCACATTGCAACATGGTCAACAAATTCGCGGCAAGGTAGAGGGCCTCCTATCTAGCATTGGTATTGGCGTGCGCTTATGCGCTGATAACCATCTCTGCTGCGGCTCTGCGGGAACCTATTCAGTAACCCAGCCAGAACTCTCGGAACAGTTACGCAATAACAAACTGACTCACCTCAATGCAGCCTGCGAGGAATCTGGTGCACAAGTCATTGTTTCTGGAAATATTGGCTGTATCGCCCACCTTCAGCAAGATGACACTCCAGTACTTCATTGGATCGAAATTGTTGACCAACTGATTAATCAACAAAGCCGAACCCCATCATGAGTCAAGTCACTACTAACCTCATGATGGTGAGGCAGCGACTTGAGTTGGCAGCCTTGGCAGCCAAACGTGAGCCCGAAGACATCCAACTACTCGCTGTCAGCAAAACCTTCCCCGCTATAGCAATTGAGGAAGCTATGCATGTCGGGCAAATTGCCTTTGGTGAAAATTATGTCCAAGAAGGTGTTGAAAAAATTCAGCAGTTATCCAAATTACGCCCTTGGCTAGAGTGGCATTTTATTGGCCCACTGCAAAGTAATAAGACACGTGATGTTGCAGAACACTTTGACTGGGTACACAGTATTGATCGCCTCAAAATTGCAGAACGTCTTTCCGCCCAACGCGGGGAATTTCCTGACTTAGAACCATTGCAAGTTTGCGTTCAAATTAATGTCAGCGAAGAGGACAGTAAAAGCGGTATTTCTCTGGAAGAGGTCGATGCTCTTTGCAATGCGATTTCCAAATTACCCAATTTAGTTCTTCGTGGAATCATGGCTATCCCGGCACCTAGCGAGGATGTCAACCAACAACGTCAATCTTTTGCTGCCGTTCGAGAGTGCTTTGTTGGGATTAAGACAAAGCATATTAGTGATGCTGGGTATGATTTTTTTGATACGCTCTCTATGGGAATGTCTGATGACCTAGAAGCTGCGGTCACCGAAGGCAGCACCATGGTACGTATAGGTAGCGCCATTTTTGGGAAGCGCGATAAGATCAAGGCATGAGCACACAACAAATAAACCAAAACGCCCACATCACCTTCATCGGTGGCGGTAATATGGGCCGCGCTTTAATTAGCGGCTTACTAGCCAATGGTTTTGAGGCTAGTCAACTGTCTGTAGTCGAGGCCAATGCTAGTACTGGCTTGCAATTGCATCAAGATTTTGGCGTACAGGTCATTGCCGCTTTGGATCAAATTGCTTTTGACTTCTCCAAAAATAATGTCGTAGTCATGGCGATTAAGCCTCAGGATTTTAATGTCGTAGCCAAGTCTTTAAGCAAAAAACTCAAGCATGCAACAGCGCGAAGTCCGCTTATTCTCAGCATTGCTGCCGGCATCCGTATTAAAGATATGAGTCGCTGGCTTGATCATGAGCGTTGTGTGCGTGCGATGCCTAACACTCCAGCATTAATTGGTAAGGGCATTACGGGGCTATTCGCTGATGCTGCAGTCAATGCATCCGACCGCGCCCTAGCGGAAACTATTTGCAATGCAGTAGGTCAAGTAGTTTGGGTCAATGAAGAAAAGCTCATGGACGCTGTTACCGCCGTTTCTGGAAGCGGTCCTGCCTATGTTTTTGCTTTCTTAGAAGCAATGCAATCGAGTGGCGAAAAACTGGGACTAGACCCGACTACCGCTCGCAAACTGGCCTACGCCACCTTAGAGGGCGCCACACAGTTAGCCCATAACTCAGATGAGCATGCAGGCGTACTGCGTGAGCGAGTTACCTCCAAGGGTGGTACTACTGCTGCTGCGCTGGATATGCTCCAGCAACTCGATTGGCATGGTGCACTTGAAAAAGCAATTGATGCCGCCAGTCAACGTGGCAAAGCCATGGGCGATGAGTTAGGTAAGACCCAATAGGATTCCCAGAAATAGGAATCCACCCAACCAGTTGTTGTGGCGAAATGCCTTGAAGCAATCTTCCCGCTTGCGACTAGCCACTAACTTCAGGTGATATAGGGCGCAAGCTACAGCAAAGCACCAACCCACCCAAAAGTAGTTATTCAAATTAGCTAGTTGAGCGACCCAAATCTGACTGAGAAATAGCAGGCTGTAACTCAGGGCAATCGCTAGAACATCAAATCGACCAAAAGTAATGGCCGAGGTCCGTAAACCTAAACGCAAATCATCATCACGATCGACCATGGCATAAGCTGTATCGTAAGCAATCGCCCAGAAGATATTGCCAACGAACAAAATCCAAGCTTCCATTGGAATGAAACCCAAGACGGCGGCATAGGCCATCGGAATTCCGAAGCCAAAGGCAATACCCAGGACTGCTTGCGGAATGGCAAAAAAACGCTTGGTGAAGGGATAAATAATCGCAAGCGCCAAGGCAAAGAAAGAGAGCTCTTGAGTTAAAGCATTCAGGGGTTGAATGAGTAAGTAGGCCATCAATGCCAAAGTGGCTGCTACCGCTAGCGCCTCTTTTCCAGAGATCTTGCCACTCGTAATGGGACGATCTTTGGTCCTCAAAACATGGCGATCAAAATCTTGATCTGCATAGTCGTTGATAGCGCAGCCTGCACTGCGCATTAAAAATGTTCCCAAGATAAAAATAATCAGGAGATGCCATTCGGGAAGACCACTGCTCGCAAGCCAAAGTGCCCACAAAGTTGGCCACAATAGGAGCAGCGTTCCGATCGGTTTATCCAGACGGATCAGGTAAGCGTAAGCAACAATACGATCGCGCATTAGATCAATAATCTTTTTTTAATTACCATCACAGTCATAGGGCAATTATCAAGCTTTTAGAAACTCAGTGCGAGAGCCAAGCCAACGCTCAAGATGTCTTTCCACTAGGTCGCCATGCTCGGCTAATAGCCGCTCTGCCGCTGTCTGAGCCAACTCAATCAGCCAGGCATCACGCTGAAGGTCTACAAATCGCAGCATCGCATCCCCAGACTGCTTAGCACCCAATAACTCACCTGGGCCACGAAGCGACAAATCTCGCTCCGCAATGACAAAGCCGTCTGAAGTTTCTCGTAACGTTTGTAGGCGTTCTTTGGCAGCCATGGATAGTGGCTCCGCATACATCAAGATACAGACTGAATCAGCCGAACCGCGCCCTACACGCCCCCGCAACTGATGAATCTGCGCATAGCCAAAACGTTCGGCATGCTCAATGACCATTAGTGCTGCATTGGGCACATCCACACCAACTTCAATTACGGTTGTCGCCACTAATAGCTGGATTTCATTAGCCTTGAAAGCTGCCATCACTGCAGCCTTCTCCTCACTCTTAAGGCGCCCATGCACTAAACCAACCTTAAAGTTCGGAAGTGCTTGTGTGAGTTGCTCAAAACTTTCAACCGCTGTTTGCAATTGCAAGACTTCAGACTCTTCAATCAAAGGACAAACCCAATAGGCTTGCAATCCTTTAACCAACCAATCATGTAATCCACCAATGACCTCATCCCTACGCGCTGCCTTCACTACCTTAGTGGCAATCGGTTTACGCCCAGGGGGCAATTCATCTATGACGGAAACGTCCAAGTCGGCGTAATAGGTCATTGCCAGAGTCCGTGGAATTGGAGTAGCTGACATCATCAACTGGTGACAATAAAACAGTTCTGAGCCAACGCGTTGTTGAATCTCTAAGCGCTGCCTTACGCCAAATCGATGCTGCTCATCAATAACCGCTAACCCCAACTTCGCAAAACTCACCTTGTCCTGTATGAGTGCATGTGTACCAATAATGAGTTGAGCCTCACCGCTCTCAATCATTTCTTGTGCAAGTCGTTTTTCCTTAGCTTTTAGGCTGCCGGAGAGCCATGCAATCTTCACCCCTAAAGGCCCAAACCACTCCTGCATTTTGAGATAGTGCTGCTCTGCCAAAATTTCCGTGGGTGCCATGATGGCGGCTTGATAGCCATGATCCATGGCACGCGCGGCAGCTAATGCTGCAATCACGGTTTTGCCACTACCCACATCACCCTGCAATAAGCGATTCATTGGAAAGTTATTTGATAAATCAGCCCCAATCTCTGACCAGACACGAGCTTGAGCACCTGTCAGCTCGAAAGGCAAGACTGTCAATAAGCCATCTTCAATGCTGTTTTTTGTATTGCTTTTTTTGTTTGTATTACTTGCTTGCTGACCCTTCACAAAACTAGGGGCACGCCTTTCTCTTCGGATAGCATGCGCCCGCTTCAAAGAAATCTGCTGAGCCAGCAATTCTTCAAACTGCACACGCCGCCAAGCGGGATGGGTACGCTCTAAAAGCGATTGGGTATTGGCATCAGCAGGTGGCTGGTGCAAATAGGTAATGGCATCTTGCAGCGGTGGCCAATCATTTGTTGGCAGAATTTCTGCCATGAGTTTAGATGGTAAAAATTCCGCCAAACTCTCTTTAAGGCTAGCATCCTGAAGAGCCTTGAGCGCCGCCTTACGGATAATGCTTTGAGAGATACCGGCACTAGCTGGATAGACCGGGGTCAAGCTTGCCGGCAATGGCGCCTCTGGAATAACTGCACGAACAGTAGGGTGAACTATCTCCGCACCTTGATAACCTTCTCTAATTTCACCCCGTACTCGGATATGACTGCCGACTGCCATTTGCTTTTGCTGGCTCGGGTAGAAATTCAGGAAACGGAGTTGGAGCGATGCAGTATCGTCTTCAATTGTGACTAAGAGCTGTCTTCTAGGTCGAAACGTCACCTGACAACGAATGACAACACCCTGAGTCTGAATGGAATTGAACCTTCCAAGGCCTAAGGCCTCCTCAATCGTAAAGAGCTCAGTCTCGTCCTCGTAACGGGATGGCAGATGCAAAGCAAGTGCCATAGGGCTGTTTAAACCCATCTTTTCGAGTGCAGTTGGCGGTCGCTTAGTCGTCATCGTTAAAATCCAATACCTGATGGTAATGCTATGCAACTTTCCGACTTCAATTACGACCT
>JBJOEU010000087.1:0-6857 GCA_046049115.1 Pseudomonadota bacterium | reverse complement strand
TCTAGGTGGTCTAGCTTAGCCCGCATGCTGGGCTTCATCTAATGGTCTTCTGGCTTGGAGTGCGAGGCGAATAATTTGGGAAGCAACTTAATCAGGGCGTCACGCTCAGCGCCATTAGAGTGTTGTAAAGCATGTAATGAGCCATGCAAGAATTTATTAGTCAAGCCTTGTGCCATCGCATTGAGAACTTCTTGGGGATCATCACCACGCATTAAGCGTTTCATAGCGCGATCAAGTTCAAGCTGCCTGAGGTGTTCGCCTTGTTGCTGAATATCCTGAATGAGTGGCACAGTCTTGCGACCTTGCATCCAGTGCATAAAGTTACCTACGCGATCTTCAATAATCGCTTCAGCCTGACTCACTGCTGCTTGGCGTAAGGAGGCGCCCGTTTGGATCATTACGCCTAAATCATCAACTGTATACAAATAGATGTCATTTAAGCGGCTAATCTCGGGCTCAAAGTCACGGGGAACGGCTAGATCAATCATGACCATTGGTTTGCGGCGACGCTGCTTAAGAGCGCTCTCTACCATCCCTAAGCCGATAATCGGCAGTGATGATGCTGTACTTGAAATGATGATATCGAATTCATGTAATCGGCTTGGCAAATCTGAGAGCTTGAATGATTCTGCCTCAACATCTTGAATCGAAATCGAGTCTGCTAATTCTTGTCCGCGTTCAATGGTGCGATTGGCAATCGCTACTGTCTTAGGCTTACGCGCTACGAAATGGGTGGCGCATAAGTTGATCATGTCGCCAGCGCCGATAAACAGAACACGTTGGTCAGCAATACTTTCAAAAATACGTTCGGCCAATCGAACGGATGCTGCTGCCATTGAAATCGAGTGCGCGCCAATCTCTGTTGAGCCACGAACTTCTTTTGCAACAGCAAAGGTTTTCTGAAAGAGTTGATTGAGATAAGTACCAAGCACACCCGCATCATTTGCAGTACGCACGGCATCTTTCATCTGACCCAAGATTTGGGTTTCGCCAATCACCATGGAATCTAGTCCGCAGGCCACTCTAAAAGCATGGCGTACCGCATCAGACTGCGGTAGCGAATAAATATGTGGCTCTAAACTACTGGGAGCAAGCTGTTGAGTTTTGGCTAACCAATCAAAAGTAGCTTCATGCAACAGGCTCGCTGCATCTGCATCGTTAGCGGCGCAGTAGAGCTCAGTTCGATTGCATGTAGACAAGATAGTGGCCTCAGGCAGCCACGCTTCTTGAAGAAATTCAGGGTCAAAGGCGACCTTTTCCCGAATGGCGACCGGCGCTGTGTGATGATTGATGCCGAGTGTCAACAACTTCATAATGGGTGATTATAGATTTGATGGCGTCAACAATGGGGGTAGCAATGGGGTTTTTAGCTTTTCTGGTGATCGGTGGTCTAACTGGCGTATTTGCCTTGGTTTTTTACCCAGGAAAACGTCAATCTAAGCCTAAGATTCAGAAATTCCTCATGGCAGTCCTAGTTGGTAGTACTGCTGCCCTAGCCAGCTCCTACATAGGGCAATTTGCAGGTTTATTTCAGTCAGGTCAGATGCTGGAGTGGCTTTGTGCCATAGTGACTTCTTGTCTTGTTTGCTCTTTTTATGCAGCAGTTGCTAGATAGACTACTTAGGCCAAGCCTAGCCAAAGAGCCAATGCTCTGTTAACTCGCACCATCATCACATCATTAAGTTCGCCAATGATTGCCCCGATCTTTTCAATTCGAATGGATTGAATCTTGTCGATTTGTACTTGGGAAGGTTTAGTTAGTCCATTAGACCCATCTGGCTCAATATCGAGTCGGAATATTGGGGCTTGCATCAGGTTGCTTGAAATCAAGGCAACTGTTACCGTTGGATGAATATCGCTGAATACGTCTGATTGAAGGACTAAGGCTGGTCTAGGCTTTCCAAAGTCACCCTGCATAGCAACCGTCACCACGTTGCCACGTTTCACGCTTCATCCAAATCAGCTAATGAGTCATCGAGAAAGGACATTAGCTCATTGTCTGCTCGATCGGCAGCGGCTACTAGAGCTGATTGGCGACGACATTCTTCAAAAAAACCAGGGGCTTGAGTATCTGGAACCCATATTTGAATAGGCCGTAATCCAGCATCTCTTAGGGCTAGCCGGTGTTTTTGGACTCTAAGCGCAGCATTTGAAGGCATTTTTTAGACTCTTTATTTAAGTTACATGTAACATTTTAACTTACTTACTTGTTACATGTAATGCAAAGGTTAATCCCCTGCAGAAAACAGGTCCAAGCTGTCTGGATTGTTTCTATCTACCCAGATAATCGGCTCTAGACCTAGCTTCACTAACCACTTATTGGCCTTGGTAAAGTGCCCACAACTTGCATTTGCACCAGGCTCTAGAAAGGGCCGATCTGTTTTATAGACCCCTAGCCCAGAAGGGTGGGAGGATTGCAGAGTCAGTTGGTCTTGGGCAGCCTCAATCAGGGGTAACTTGGATTGGGCATGGCCACCCCACAGCATCCAAACTAGATTGGGTTTTTGCTGCGCCAAGCCACTAATAAGTCTATCAATAAGGGATCTCCAGCCCAGGTTGGCATGGCTTGCTGCCTCACCCAATTTAACGCTAAGAGCCGTATTGAGAAGCAGAACGCCCTGCTCAGCCCATGGGTGAAGATCACCATTGGGAAGAGCGCCAAAACCCTCTAGCGTCAGCGCTTTACTAATATTGCGTAAGGAGCTCGGAAATTGCCGAGAATTTGTTGGAATATTGCTTGGAATAGAAAAAGCCAGGCCCTGGGCTAGACCAGGAGAGTGATACGGATCTTGTCCCAAGATGACTACCTTCACTTGATTCAGTGGAGTCAGCGTAAGTGCTTTAAAGAAATTCTGCGGTTTCGGACAAATCTTCTCAGGCTCTTTATTGAGCTCGACCCTCAGATTAGTCTGCAGTGTTTGCCACTCAGCGGATTCAAAATAATCTCCGAGTAGGGCGCGCCAATCTTCTGGAATATCAGCCGCAGAAAATGAATGCATTACTCAGCTGGTGTGAGGGTGTATTGGCTTGGAATTTGCTCATCCTCAAGAACAGTCATGCACTCGTGCTCCAGATCATCTCGATAAAAACAAATCTGAATGACTTGTCCCGAGATTAAGCTAGACAACACTTTATCCCAGCGAGCAGCGGTAATACGCTCACCATTCATGCTAGCCAAAAGATCTCCGGTGGCTAGACCAGCCAATTGCGCGGCACCACCGTCGAGTACGTGAGTCACTTTTAGCCAGCCACCTACTTCAGCATGGCGCAAGCCAAGTTGTAATTTAATTTGCTCAAGCTTGGAATGATTTTTTTTCTTTACTGCAATCGCTTTTGAATCAATCCATTTCTGAATGGGAATATCTTCAAGGCCAAAAATGTAGCGTGTCTTAAATTCAACCCAAGTTTTGGAGAATCCCTTCCCAAGCAGTTTAAGTATCAACTCATCCAAGCCGTCTTCGGCAATACCATCCAACGTTACCCCATGGGTTTGCCAAATAAGACGCATCAAATCATCCAAGGACTGGCGGTTGTTTGTAAAAGCCCGAATCTTGAGATCTAAACCTAAAGCGAGCAATGCCCCTTTGCCGTAATAACTCACCACCGCATTTGGCGTGTTCTCATCGGCTTGATAGTATTTAGTCCAAGCATCAAAAGAGCTATCTGCAAGGCTTTGCTTCAACCTACCTGGCCCACGCAAAATACCATTCCAATTGTTAGCAACTAACTTAAGATAGGTTTTGAGGTCGATGCGTTTACTGCGAAATAATTGCAAGTCATCGTAGTAACTTGTAAAGCCTTCAAATAACCACAGTAAACGAGTGTGGTTTCTTCGATCAAGTTGATAGGGTTGAAATGCTTTTGGCTGAATGCGTTTTACTAACCAAGCGTGGAAGTATTCATGGCTACAGAGGCCTAGAAACTCACGATAAGATGCTTCATCTAAAGGGGTATTTACTTGAGGAATTTGATCGCGACGGCATAGTAGGGCAGTGCTATTGCGATGCTCGAGTCCGCCATATCCAGAGAGGACTGCATTTACCAAAAATAAGTAATTTTGGAAAGGTGCTTTCTTCGTCTTTGGTTCAAAGAGGTTAATAGTGCAGCTGCAGATGGCCTGAAGATCTGTTGCTAGGCGCTCAAGATCCACCTCATGAATGCAGCCTTGAATGGCCATGGCATGTGACACGCCATTTGATTGCCAATGCGCAATCTGAAACTCACCCATCGCAACCGGATGATCTAAGAGATCATCATAATTTTTAGCTAGATAAAAGCCATAACCTTGATCGTCTATCGTAGCTGACTGTAAGCCTGTCTGAACGGTCCAGGCATTTGCATGGCTATCCTTGGGTGGAACCAGCACTACAGCGCAGGGTAGAGATTCTTGCCCCTTGACTGCTAAACATAAACTACTGGGATTAATAAAAGCACGCTCAGTATCTAGATAGGCTGCCCGCACTGAAGAATCAAATGCATATACCGTTGTAAGGATTTCTACTGGACCGGCCACCCTGGGTAAGCGCCACTGATCGTTATCAATTCGATCTAAGACTAGCGCTTCATTTGGCTTATCCAGCGCAAAGGCCTCAATCGTTTCAATCTGTTTACTGAAGTCGCGAATCAAATAACTTCCTGGAATCCAGGCGGGCATTTGCACAATCTGTCCATTGGGCGATGGATTCTCAATACGTAACTTCACATGAAAGCGGTGACCATGTAAATCCGCCGACCAAATAGTGTATTGGATTACAGGTAGTTCAGAAGTATTTAATTTGTTCATCAGTATTGCCCGTTACTTCAGACTGCTAAATTTCTTTTCAATATCGGTGATTTGAACCGCGCCAGGAAAGCGACTGCCATCAGTAAAGAAAATAGTGGGTGTACCTGTAATGCCATAGGTTTTGGCAAAGGCCATATTTTTATCTAAAGGTGTGGTGCAGTCGCCCTTACCGCTGGGTGCAATGCCATTGATCATCCAATCAGCATAGGCTTTTTGGGGATCGGCAGAACACCAAATTTGTTTCGACTTTTGTGCAGAGTCGGCTGACAAAATCGGGATAAGGTAGGTATAGACCGTTACGTTATCTAATTGCTGCAAGGATTTGTCTAAACGCTTGCAGTAGCCGCAATTCGGGTCAGAAAAAATGGCCAACTGTCGACTGCCATTACCGCGCACTACTTTTAAAGCATTTGATGGATTGAGTTCAGACCATTTGATGCGATTGAGGTCTGCCTGTTTTTGCTCGGTAATATTTTTCCCGGTGGCGATCTCAATGATTTCACCTTGGATTAAATATTTACTATTCGCATCGGTATAAAACACATCATTTCCAACTAACACTTCGTATATGCCGGAGATAGGAGATTGAGAAACGCTTTTGATTTTTGTGTTTGGGCCAATCTTTTTTTGGAGCTCAGATCTGATCTGTTGCTCAGATTGCGCATTGACTATCCCTGCAAAAATCGTGAGAGAGCAAGCTACAGCAAGAGTAGAAAGTAATTTATTCAAAATCAGCATCCCCGAGAGCGCGCTCAATAAGGCGCCGTTTAATGAAGTGACTGCGATTGACCATGCCCAGCCCCCAGTTACGTAACTGCTTTTCAGTATTACTGCTCGCTGAAAAAAGCTTTTTAAGTTTGTCTGTCACCCAGAGTAATGCGCTGGTATCACCTTGACGTTGGCGCTCGTAGCGACGAAGTAGCACCACGTCATTGGGCAGTCGAAAAGATTCTCGTTTACCCAACACATGAAGTAGTGATGCCACATCTCTGAGCCCTAAATTCAATCCTTGTCCTGCTAGTGGATGAATGACATGAGCCGCATCTCCAATCAGAACCACTTTCGGATTTTCTGCTGGGCCAATAAAGCGACTCGCCTGAATTCTTCTAAGGGGAAAAGTAGCTGGTACTGAATTGAGCGTGAGCTCTCCAAGTTGAGCGGTGATTGCTCCATTGGCAATCGAGGAGAACTTTTCAGCCCAACCTGCAAAATCGAGTGTTAAAAGATTCTCGGCATTTTCTGGTGAGGTCGACCACACCATTGACACTTGTTTATTTGGTAGCGGTAGCATCGCCACAATATCGCCGCCTGGCAAAAACCACTGGTAAGCAGTTTCTAAATGGGCGTTACTGCAAATCCAATTGGCCACTACAGCGTTTTGTGAGTAACTTTCCTCTTTTGCAGAAATTCCCAATTCCGAGCGGATAGGGGAATTAGCACCATCAGCAGCAATCAGGAGTTGCGCTCTCAAGCTTGAACCATCCTTCAGGTGAAGAAGAACCCCATCAGTCATGACTTGAATGTTTTCTACTGTGCCATTAATCCGCTCCAATTTACTTTGGAAGCGTGAAGCTTGATCTAGGGTGTGCTCGATTACATTCGATTCGCCAATCCAGGCTAGCTGAGGAGTGCCCGCCTCAAAAGCAGATAGATGCAGTTGATCCTGGGTTTGGCCGCGATCACCAAAAATGCGCATATCTCGAACAGCTTGTAAGCGGCTGTGATCAACGGCATCCCAAACCTGCAGATGGGCCAGTAATTTTTGGGTGCCGGGAGAAAAAGCATAAATACGTTGACCCCATTGACTGCCCTCGGGGGCAGCAACCGCATGCCCTAAGTCGGGGGCAATCTGAATCGTTTGCAGTCCAAGTTGGGCTAGACCTAAGGCGCAAGCCTTGCCCACTATGCCTCCGCCAATTATGGCGACATCTACAGACCGAATCTGAGAGGTATTTTTAGGTAATTTAATCAAGGTATTTGGGTGAACTTCTGACATATCTCGATGATATCGAAACTAGCCCTTTACAATACAGCCATGTCTTTGAAATGTGGCATCGTCGGCCTGCCTAACGTC
>JBJOEU010000086.1:0-5676 GCA_046049115.1 Pseudomonadota bacterium | reverse complement strand
TCATCGGCATATTTACCTTTAGCTCAAACTAGGGATAAACTATGCCGATGTTGCATTGCAGTACCAAGAGTTAGGAAAAAACTACATGGCCACACGTTCTAAAAAAGCCGGCGATAGCCGCTTAATCAAGAAGTATCCCAATCGTCGTTTATATGACACCCAAACCAGTGCCTATGTCACACTGGCTGATATTAAAAATTTAGTGATGGCGGGCGATGCTTTTAGTGTTGTGGACGCAAAAAATGAAGATGACCTAACTCGCAACATCTTGCTGCAAATTATTTTGGAAGAAGAGGCTGGTGGAGCTCCAGTTTTTTCAACCCAAATGCTTTCTCAAATCATTCGTTTTTATGGAAATTCCATGCAAGGCTTGATGGGTAGCTATCTTGAAAAGACTATGCAATCTTTTGTGGATATTCACAATAAGTTGGGCGATCAAACTGAAGGTTTGGGCGCTGGCAGTACACCCGAGGCTTGGGCCAAAATGATGAACCTTCAAAATCCAATGATGCAAGGTCTCATGGGTAACTACATGGAACAAAGTAAAGATCTGTTCGTGAAGATGCAAGAGCAAATGCAAAACTCCCCCAATATGTTCAGTAGCTTTCCGTTTGCTGGTCAGCCCAATAAGACAGAAAAAGAATAATCGTGGCAGGTAAAGTTGGTTTTGTTTCCTTAGGTTGCCCTAAGGCGCTGGTTGATTCTGAACTCATCCTCACGCAACTCAGCGCTGAAGGTTATGAGACTGCTAAAGACTATTCTGGTGCCGATCTGGTGATTGTGAATACCTGTGGCTTTATTGATTCCGCAGTAGAAGAGAGTCTCGCCGCGATTGGTGAAGCTTTGGCTGAAAATGGCAAGGTGATTGTGACGGGTTGCTTAGGTGCTCGAAAAAATGCTGATGGCAGTGATCTCATTCAGAGCATTCACCCCAAAGTCCTGGCTGTGACTGGGCCACATGCTACACAAGAGGTCATGCAGGCCATTCATCTGCATCTCCCAAAGCCGCATGATCCCTTTACGGATTTACTGCCCCCGATTGGTGTGAAGCTTACGCCAAAACACTACGCTTACTTAAAGATATCCGAGGGATGCAATCACCGCTGTACTTTTTGCATCATCCCAAGCATGCGCGGTGATTTAGTTTCACGTCCCATTGGTGAAGTTTTGCTAGAGGCAAAAAAATTATTTGAGTCAGGCGTAAAAGAGTTGCTGGTTGTTTCACAAGATACGAGCGCCTATGGCGTTGATATCCAATATCGCACTGGCTTTTGGGACGGCAAACCTGTTAAGACGCGAATGTTTGATTTGGTAAACGCCTTAAACCAAATTGCGAGAGAGCACCAAGCTTGGGTACGTCTGCATTATGTTTATCCCTATCCCCATGTCGATGATGTTCTGCCTTTAATGGCTGAGTTTGCTGATCATGGTTTTGGCGTACTTCCTTATTTAGATATTCCTTTGCAACACTCGCATCCAGATGTCCTTAAGCGGATGAAACGTCCGGCTAGTGGTGAAAAGAATATCGAGCGCATTGTGGCCTGGCGAACTGCTTGTCCTGACTTGGTCATTCGCAGTACTTTTATTGCAGGCTTTCCTGGTGAGACTGAGGAAGAGTTTTTACATCTATTGAATTTCCTCGATGATGCTCAGATTGACCGTGCTGGCTGTTTTGCCTATTCACCAGTGGATGGAGCGACTGCCAATACCTTGGACAACCCAGTTCCGGATGCATTGCGCGAGGAGCGTCGAGCTCGCTTCATGGCTAAAGCTGAAGAAATCTCAGTCAAGCGACTTGCAAAAAAAATAGGCAAGCGTATTCAGGTCATCATTGATCGGGTGGATGATTCAGGTGGAGTGGGCCGAACTATTGGTGATGCCCCTGAAATTGATGGTTTGGTAAGGGTTTTGCCTCCAAGTAAACCCTCCAAGCGCTACCGCGCTGGTGAAATCATCAAGGTAACGGTGATTAGCTCCCAAGGGCATGACCTAATAGCCGAAACTTGACTATTGGAATAAAACTAGTGTTTTGGCTCCGTATTGGGGTCGCTATTTAGCCTAATTAGGCACCGTAAAGGGGATTGTTATGAGTCGTGATGTCGTCGTTTTAAGTGCTGTACGTTCCGCAATTGGCGCCTTTAATGGTTCACTTAGTAGCCTAGAGCCAAGTGAGCTCGGCGGCATTGTGATGAAAGAGGCTGTTGCCCGCTCTGGTGTAGATCCTGCATTGATTAATTACATTACTGTAGGCAATACGATTCCGACTGATAACCGTTACGCCTATGTTGCACGCGTTGCCTCTATTCAAGCTGGCCTGCCAATGGAATCCGTAGCGATGGCTCTGAATCGTTTATGTAGCTCTGGCCTGCAAGCAATTGTGACTACAGCCCAAGCCATTATGTTGGGTGATTGTGACTATGGTGTCGGTGGTGGTGTTGAAGTGATGTCACGCGGTATGTATGGTTCACCAGCTATGCGCAGTGGTGCGCGTATGGGTGATACCAAGATGATTGATTTGATGGTGTCTGTTTTGACGGATCCATTTGGCGTTGGTCACATGGGCGTAACAGCTGAGAATCTGGTTGAAAAGTGGAAGCTCACCCGTGAAGAGCAAGATGCTCTTGCAGTAGAGTCCCATCGCCGTGCTGCACACGCCATCAAAGAAGGTCGTTTCAAATCCCAAATCGTCCCCATCACTATCAAGACTCGCAAGGGCGATGTGGTGTTTGATACTGACGAGCATTGCAAGCCAGAAACCACCATGGAAACTTTGGGGAAGATGAAAGCAGTCTTTAAAAAAGAGGGTGGCAGCGTTACTGCAGGTAATGCATCAGGTATTAATGATGGCGCAGCATTCTTTGTGCTTGCTGAAGCGGAAGCGGCGAAGAAGGCTGGTCACAAGCCAATTGCTCGATTAGTTTCTTATGCGATTGCAGGCGTACCTAACCACATCATGGGTGAAGGCCCAATCCCTGCAACCAAGATTGCGCTTGAGCGCGCTGGACTGAAATTAGATCAAATCGATGTGATCGAATCCAATGAAGCGTTTGCTGCGCAGGCATTGGCTGTCACTAAAGGTTTAGGCTTAGATCCAGCCAAGACTAACGTGAATGGTGGAGCAATTGCATTGGGTCACCCAATCGGTTGCTCTGGTGCCGCGATTGCTACTAAAGCAATCCATGAATTACATCGTGTTCAAGGTAAATATGCTTTAGTCACCATGTGTATTGGTGGCGGACAAGGAATTGCAACTATTTTTGAGCGCCTCTAAGCGATCAGTAGTAAGGCAGCATCCAAGCCGACTCGGTCAAAAGCCGCGTCGGCTTTTTCTTTAACTATTGGTTTTGCTCTATAGGCAATACTGATTCCGGAGCCATGCATCATGGGCAGATCATTAGATCCGTCGCCCATGGTGATGGAGTTCTCTTTATGGCAATTCATCAGCTTACATGCTTGTTCTAGATAGGCATTCTTAGCGGCACCATCCACGATATCGCCAATAACTTTGCCTGTGAGTTTGCCGTCGATGATTTCCAAAGTATTGGCTTGAGTTTGTTTAAAGCCCAATTCTTGCTGCAGCTTTTCCGTAAAGAAGGTAAAGCCACCAGAAACTAATAAGGTGTACATGCCTTTAGCATTGGCTCCGGTTAGCAATTCAGCGGCACCAGGGTTGGGTCGCAAACGCTCACGATAGACTGAATCCAGCACATCAGCAGATACACCTTTTAGAAGGGCTACGCGCCTGCGCAAGCTTTCTTTAAAGTCTTTAATTTCACCGCGCATAGTGGCCTCAGTAATTTCTGAGACAGCCGCTTTTTTGCCAGTAAAGTCAGCAATTTCATCAATGCACTCAATATTGATCAGAGTGGAGTCCATATCCATGGCCAGCACTTTTACTTCATCTGGCTTAAATCCTGGTGAAAGAAAGGCTAGATCGGTGTCGTGTGCTGCAGCAATATCACGCATAACAACCCTTGCTTCAGGCATTAAGACTTGCGAACAAGTCCAGCGAGCAGTGAAGTATTTCGAAGGTGTATGGCTTGCGTATTCCTTGGCAATTGCAATCCCTAAGACTTTTGCATGCTCGATGAATGCAGTATTTAATTCTGCGGGTATCGCAGTGTTAGCAAGGGCGACAAGCGTGAGGTGGCTAGACATCATTAGTGAACAATCAATAGTTAATTAGCTTGAGCAGTATTGAGCGTAGCAGATGAATTCAAGCTCCTCAAAATTTTACGAATATGCTCTAAGCGTTGCTCTAGTTTCTCAAAATCCTTCTCTTTTTGGGGAAGAATTTTTAACTTATCTTGGCCATTCAGTTGTATATATTTTGATGATTGAATCAGTTGAATAATCTTCATCGGATCAATTGGCGGATTAGGGATGAATTGAATCTGAATAGATAGTGGGCTGGCATCAATCTTTTTTATACCAAAACCAGCCATCTCCAGGCGTAAGCGATGGGTTTCATAAAGCGATTTGGCCTGATCGGGTAAATCGCCGTAGCGATCCACTAGTTCCTCGCGCAGTCCCATCAGTTCAGAAAAGTCATTCGTACCAGCAAAGCGCTTGTACATCGATAGTCTTTCGTGGACATCTGGGCAATAGTCATTTGGAAAAAGGGCTGGCACACCTAAATTGACATCGGTTGTCGCTTGGAGTGGTGACAAGAGATCTGGCTCCTTACCACTGCGCAGCGATTTGACTGCACGATTAAGCATCTCCGTATAAAGCTGAAATCCAATTTCATGAATCTCACCAGACTGCTTATCTCCTAGAACTTCGCCGGCACCACGAATTTCTAAATCGTGCATCGCTAAATAAAAACCAGAGCCAAGTTCTTCCATCGCTTGAATGGCGTTCAAACGCAATTGCGCTTGCTTGCTAAGAGCCTCAGGATCAGGCACCAGTAAATAAGCATAGGCCTGATGATGCGATCGTCCAACACGTCCACGTAATTGATGTAATTGTGCCAAGCCAAACTTATCAGCACGGTGCATGATGATGGTGTTGGCTGTCGGAACGTCAATACCAGTTTCAATAATGGTGGTACACAACAAAATATTGCTTCGTTGAGTCACAAAATCACGCATCACCGATTCCAACTCACGTTCGTGCATTTGACCGTGCGCTACGGAGATGCGGGCTTCTGGTATGAGTTCTTGTAATGCGTGTTTGCGATTTTGAATGGTTTCAACTTCGTTATGTAGGAAGTAAACCTGCCCACCACGCTTAATTTCTCGAAGCACCGCTTCACGAATAACGCCATCACCTTCTCGTCGTACAAAAGTTTTGATGGCCAAGCGTTTCTGTGGTGCAGTTGCAATGACCGAAAACTCCCGTAAACCTTCCATCGCCATGCCAAGCGTTCGTGGAATAGGAGTGGCAGTTAATGTCAGAATATCTACTTCAGCACGCAATGCTTTGAGCGCATCCTTTTGACGCACACCAAAGCGATGTTCCTCATCCACAATCACCAAACCTAAATTAGCGAACTGGGTTTCTTTGGATAGCAGCTTGTGGGTTCCGATGATGATATCGGCTTCACCTTTGGCAATTGCCGCTAGTGCAGCATTAATCTCTTTAGTGGTTTTGAAGCGCGAGAGCTCAACAATGCGCACAGGCCAATCGGCAAAGCGATCTTTCCAAGTTGCGACGTGTTGTTCAGCGAGTAGA
>JBJOEU010000085.1:0-5861 GCA_046049115.1 Pseudomonadota bacterium | reverse complement strand
CGCGCGTACTTTGATGGTGCAAAGATTCTTGCCAGAGATTAAGCAAGGCGATAAACGGGTGTTATTGATCGGTGGTGAGGTAGTACCATTTTCATTAGCCCGTATTCCGCAGGGTAGTGAAATCCGAGGCAATTTGGCTGCAGATTTTGAATGCCCGAGGCTTATTCTTGGTAGGATTAGATTTAATTGGTGCATACGTTACAGAAATTAATGTGACCAGCCCAACTTGTTTTGTAGAAATTACTGAGCAAAGTGGGTTTGATGTACCCAAATTTTGGTTAACGGCGCTTGAAAAGGCATTGGCATAAACATGATTGGAATTGTCATAGTTGCCCACACCCCAGTAGCAAGTGCAATGCTTGGTTTTGCTGAGCATGCTTTTGGTGTGGCGCCCGAAAGAGTAAGGGCTGTAGACGTTCCGCCCTACGAAGATATCAAAATCAGCTTCGATCGGCTACTAAAAGCGGCTTACGGAGTAAATACAGGTCAGGGCGTTTTAATTTTGACTGATGTGATGGGCGCCACCCCAGCCAATGTGGCATCTAAGCTTGAAGCTCTAGGCCCACTTTCCGGTTTGAATGCCCCCGTCATTGTTTTAGCGGGACTCAATTTGCCTATGCTGATGCGATGCATCTCCCATCGTGGTGAGGGCTTGGAAGAATTAGCTCATAAAGCGCTTCAAGGTGGCCAAAATGGCATTCTGCGTTTGGGTTCTAAAGCCCCGCAAGTCACTACAGAAAAATAGGATTCGAGATGCCGGTTGCTGAAATCGAAATTATTAATAAGTTGGGCTTGCATGCTCGAGCATCAGCCAAGCTGTCGCAGCTTGCTGCTGAGTTTCCTTGCGAAATCCTTCTATCCCGCAATGGTCGTCAAATCAACGCTAAAAGCATTATGGGAGTCATGATGCTGGCTGCCGGCATCGGAAGTACGGTCACCCTAGAAACGGTTGGGGAAAAAGAAGATGAGGCAATGCAGGCTTTAACTGCATTAATCAACGATCGATTTGGTGAGGGCGAATAAGGATGACTTTTGCTTTGCACGGAATAGCGGTCTCCAAAGGCATTGCCATTGGGAAGGCCGTACTGATATCGCGTGCTGCATTAGAGGTTAGTCATTACTTAGTTGAAGCAGGCAAAGAAGAGAGCGAGGCTCAAAAATTATTAGATGCTTTTGAGCAGGTGCGTCAGGAATTAGAGCAATTGCGCCAGGGCTTACCTAAAGATGCGCCACAAGAAATGGCTGCATTCTTAGATGTCCACAGCATGATTCTGGCAGATCCAGCTTTAGCTCAGAAGCCGATCAAATTAATTCGTACTCAGAGGTTAAATGCCGCTTGGGCTTTAACAACAGAGCTAAATGATCTTTTAGAGCAGTTTGCAGACATTGAGGACGCCTATTTAAAAGAGCGTGCTAACGACATTCGTCAGGTTGCAGAGCGCGTCATTAAAGCCTTGAATGCGCGGACAAAAGACTCTTTAAATAATGCTGATTTTTTGCCTGCGAGCGACATCGGTGTTGAGTCAATTATTGTTGCTCACGACATCGCTCCTCATGACATGCTGCGTTTCAAAGACCATTCCTTCACAGGGTTTGTAACCGATCTTGGGGGTAAGACCTCCCATACTGCCATTGTTGCGCGCAGCATGGAAATTCCAGCGGTAGTCGGTGTACGACATGCGAGTGAAATGATTCGTCATGGCGATTGGTTGATATTGGATGGAGAGCATGGGGTTGTCGTTGTTGCACCCGATGAACAACTTCTTGCTGAGTATCGGAAGCTACAAGCTCAAGCATTAAAAGAGGCCCGCAAACTAAGGCAGTTAAAACACTCCAAGACAGAAACAACGGATCGTGTTGAGATTGAGTTATCCGCCAACATTGAGTTGCCCGAAGATGCTATTCAGGCAGTGAAGTTGGGTGCCGTAGGCGTTGGTTTATTCCGCTCCGAATTTTTATTTATGGATCGCAAGCAGGCTTTGCCTGATGAAGAGCAACAATACCAAGAGTATCGTCGTGTAGTGGATTTAATGCACGGCCTGCCCGTCAATATCAGAACCATTGACGTTGGTGCTGATAAGGCACTGGGTGGAGGTGGCGATGTTTCTCAAACTGGCGCATCACCACTCGGCTTGCGAGCAATTCGCTGGTCTTTGACAGAGCCTGAAATATTTTTAACGCAACTGAGAGCAATTTTGCGCGCATCGGCTCATGGTCAGGCTCGCATCATGATTCCGATGCTGGCTCATGCCAAAGAAATCGATGAAACATTTAGATTGATTGAAAAAGCAAAACAGCAACTACATCAGCGCGGCAAGGCATTTAATCCAAATATTCAAGTTGGTGCCATGATTGAAATTCCGGCGGCTGCCTTGATGCTGCCGCTATTTATTAATCGATTTGATTTTCTTTCTGTTGGCACGAACGATTTAATTCAGTACACCTTGGCAATTGATCGCGCAGATCATGCGGTGGCACATTTATACGATCCTTTGCATCCCGCTATTTTGAATTTGCTTTTTAGCATCATCGATCAAGCCAAACGCGCCGATGTGCCGGTTGCTGTTTGTGGCGAGATGGCTGGCGATCCTGCATTAACAAAACTATTGCTTGCTTTTGGATTGACTGATTTCTCAATGCACTTTAGTCAACTGTTGTTAGTCAAGCGTGAGATATTAAAAGCAAATGTAGGGCTATTAAAGGCGCGTGCCCCCAGGGTACTTCGTGCTTACGAGCCCGAAGAGCAGGCTAAAGCACTGGAGTATTTGCTTTCTTAATTCCCTAATGTTGGGAGCCGCAGACTTTACACGCAGGATTACGAGCAATGCGAATCTCATCAATCTGAGTATTGATGGCATTCCACAGCAACATTCTTCCTACGAGAGGCTGACCAAAGCCAATCAACACTTGAAGAGCTTGGGCTGCTTGCATTGCGCCAATAATGCCAACGAGAGGAGAAAAGATGCCCATACTGGCACAGCTGACCTCTTCAAACTGTTCTTCTGGAGAAAAAAGGCAGGCATAGCAGGGTGATATTTCCTTACGAAAATCAAAGACGCTGAGTTGACCATCAAATTTGAGTGCAGATCCAGAGACCAGTGGAATCTTGTGAATAAAGCAGGCTTGATTGATCAACTGGCGGGTAGCAAAGTTATCCGTGCAATCTAAAACGAGATGAGCTGTCGGCAAGAGTGTATTTAATAAATCCTCTGATGCTTTTTCTGCAATTGCGTTAATCGTGAGGGTGGGATTTAGACTTTGTAAAAATTGTTTTCCGGACTCCACCTTGGTCTTACCAATTGAGTTCTGGGTATGCATGATTTGTCGCTGTAAATTAGTCAGTTCGACTTGGTCATGGTCAACCAGCGTGATTGTTCCCACTCCAGCTGCAGCTAGATAAGGCGCAGCTGCACTTCCTAGCCCGCCGGCACCAATGATCAAGATGTGCGAGCCAAGAAGTATTTCTTGTCCCGCAACATCAATTTCTTCTAGTAGTAAATGCCGCGAGTAGCGAAGCAGCTGCTCATCATTCATATATGGGCCTAATGCTAGAACTTACTCTAGCTTGGAGGCTGAGCGTTTTACAGGCTCACCATTAATGAATGCGACTGCCTGAGTAAGCATGAAGTCATCCGCACTGCCTAGCTCAACTGGCTTCTTCGATTTTTCTTTTTCTTTCTCTTCAGGAGTCTTCTTGGCATTTTTTTCTTCAATGCGTTGCAACTCTTCTAGCCGACGTTTTTCTCGCTCAGAGGCTAGTTTTTCTTCTGAGGATTGCTTGTTACGCAAATGCTTCTCGCTATCGATCTCGCGAGTGATTAATACATCATCCGGATCGCCATCTTTGTTTTGATCCACTGCGATATCAGGTTTGATGCCATAAGCTTGAATTGATTTGCCACTTGGCGTGTAGTAATACGCCGTAGTGATTTTCAATGCCGAGTCATTAGTCAGTGGACGAACTGTTTGTACAGAGCCCTTGCCAAAGGTCGTTTTTCCGATAATGGTTGCACGTTTATAGTCTTGTAATGCGCCAGCCACAATTTCAGAGGCTGATGCTGAATAGGCGTTTACTAAAACTACCATTGGTAGTTTTTTATACATCGCTGGGACGCCAGCTAAAGGATCACCAGGCTCGCTAAGGCGATACATCGCTGGTGTTGCATTGAATACCTGCTTAGAGTCAGCTGTCTGACCTTTGGTAGAGACAATGACAGCATCTGCTGGCAAGAAAGCAGCTGCAACGCCGACTGCACCTTGTAGTAAGCCACCACCATTGTTTCTGAGATCAAGAATAATGCCCTTCATCTTGGGATCTTGATTTGCAAGCTCAGTTAACTTCTTAGCAAGATCAGGAATAGTACGTTCTTGAAAGCTCGTCACTCTGACCCAGGCAATATTGTTATCTAAAATTTTGGCCTTGACTGATTGCACTTTAATTTCAGCGCGGGTAATGGTTACCGGAAAGCTACGCTCTTCGCTTTTACGGAAGACGGTCAAGGTAATTTTTGTGCCTGGTGTGCCGCGCATGGTGCGCACAGCTTTATCTAGCGACATGCCGCGAACTGGTTTGTCGTCTAAGCGTGTAATGAGGTCGCCAGCTTGTAGTCCAGCGCGTGCTGCAGGACTATCTTCAATCGGATTAAGTACTTTGACAACACCGTCTTCTGAAGTGATTTCAATTCCAAGGCCAGCGAACTTGCCACTGGTTTGCTCTTGCATTTCAGAGAAGTCTTTTTTATCAAGATAGGTGGAGTGAGGATCAAGACTGCTCACCATCCCTTTGACTGCATCAGTCAGCAATTGTTTATCTTCAATTGGCTCAACGTACTCACGCTTAATTTGCGCAAAGACATTCGATAATGTGCGTAACTCATCCAAAGGGAGCGTCGCGCCCTGTTGAGCCGTAGCTGAAAGCTGGATAGTGGCTGCAACCCCGGCGATGAGGCCGACAGAGACTAGGGCAAAGTTCTTTAAAAATACGCGCATGTTTCTGTTTTACCTTAATCCAAGTAAAAATGCTGAATGGGTTTGAGATTGTCATCAAGCTCGTAAACCAGCGGGATGCCATTAGGGACATTGATTTCCATGATGTCCTTATCAGAAACCTGGTCGAGATACTTAATTAAAGAGCGAATGCTATTACCGTGTGCGACTAGCAATACGCGCTTACCTGCTTTGAGGGCGGGAGCGATCGATTCATTCCAAAGGGGTAAAACACGCTCAACATTGTCCTTAAGGCACTCCCCCAGGGGAATATCGGAATCACTGAGTTTTGCGTAACGTGGATCATTTTGCGGATTACGCTCATCATCTTTTTCTAGAAGCGGTGGGCGTATATCGTAGGAGCGACGCCAAATATGAACTTGTGCATCTCCGTACTGTTGGGCGGTTTCGGCTTTATTTAGACCTGTGAGGGCGCCATAGTGACGCTCGTTCAGCCTCCAGCTATGGACTACGGGCAGCCACATGAGATCCATGGTGTCTTGAACATGCCAGAGGGTGCGAATAGCTCTTCTGAGTACTGAGGTGTAAGCCACATCAAATTCATAGCCTGCTTTACGGAGGTTTTCACCTGCAGCAAGGGCCTGTTCAGTCCCCTTAGGGGTCAAGTCAACGTCTGCCCAGCCAGTAAATCGGTTTTCAAGGTTCCAGGCGGATTCGCCATGACGAATAAGGACAAGTTGTTTCATAGAGCCATTCTATAATCCGGTGATGAACTTTCTCACACAAATTGATAATTTAGCGCTTATTGCCCTCCTGCTGGTTACGGGCGCAGCGCTCTTCTTCCCTACATTATCTACGCTTATTGGCGGAAAAGGCTTATCGCCGACAGAAGCGACTATTTGGATCAATCGTCG
>JBJOEU010000084.1:0-5744 GCA_046049115.1 Pseudomonadota bacterium | reverse complement strand
GCTGGTTACGGGCGCAGCGCTCTTCTTCCCTACATTATCTACGCTTATTGGCGGAAAAGGCTTATCGCCGACAGAAGCGACTATTTGGATCAATCGTCGTAAAGCAGCCGTTTTGGATTTGCGTCCAGCATCTGATTTCAAGATTGGCCATCTGCCAGGAGCAAAGCATATTTTGGCTGAGCAAATTCCATCTGGAGTTGATAAGCTCAAGCTAGACCGCAACAACCCCATTATTTTGGTTTGTGAGTCCGGTGCGAATGCTCGTAAGCTCGTCCCAGCACTGAACAAGCTGGGATTCCCAGAGGTTGCAGTCCTGGATGGCGGCGTTCAAGGCTGGCAAGCCGCAGCCTTGCCATTAGTTAAATAACTTAGCGAGTCCCAGATATGCCACTAGTTACGATGTACAGCACTCAAGTTTGTCCGTATTGCGTTATGGCAGAGAAACTTCTGCATAAGAAGGGCGTTGCCAATTTAGAGAAGATTCTGATTGATCGTGATCCTGCACAGCGCGAGATCATGATGACCCGCACAGGTCGCCGTACAGTGCCACAAATTTATATTGGTGAGACTCATGTTGGCGGTTATGACGATCTAGTTGCCTTGGATCGCGCTGGTCAACTTGATCCACTGCTGGCTTAAAAATTTATCCAGAAAGTTTCCATGACTGAACAAACTACTCCCGCTCCAGATGCAGCTGATAACTCAAAAGAGCCTGGCTTTCGTATTCAAAGAATTTACCTCAAAGATTTATCCCTAGAGCAACCGCATGCACCACAAATTTTATTAGTTGCGGCCGAGCCACAAGTTGAGGTTGAGGTTGATGTTGCAGTTACCCGCTTAAGTGATGAAATTTTTGAGGTTGCTTTAATTGCAACAGTAACTGCTAAGGTGGAGAGCAAGGTGCTTTTCTTGGTCGAAGCAAAACAAGCAGGCATTTTCGAATTTAGTAATATCCCTGCAGAGCAAATTGACCCGATGTTAGGTATTGCATGCCCAACAATTTTGTATCCTTATCTGCGCTCAAATATTGCAGACACCATTAGTCGTGCTGGTTTCCAGCCAATTCACTTGAATGAGATTAATTTCCACGGTATGTATGAGCATCGACTGATGCAGGCTGCGCAAGCGGCTGCAACAGAAAGCAGCTCAGCCGATGAAAGCAAAATCGTTCTTCCTCACTAAGCTGGCTTTCAAAGCTCACAGATCATGAAAGTGACGCTGCTTGGAGCTGGTTCATGGGGCACAGCTATGGCAGCGCAAGCTGCACGTTATCTTCAGCCGGGCGACGTTAGTCTTTGGTCTCGAAGCGTTGAGCAAATAGAGGGCATGCATCAGTCAGGCGCAAACACTGCTTATTTACCTGGTGTGGTCTTGCCTGAAGGCCTGCAACTCGAGGTGAGTTTTGAACGCGCCATCGACCGTCTTTCTGAAAACGATCTTTTGGTGATTGCTACCCCGATGTCCGGTTTGTCAGAAACAGTGGCGCAGGTTCTTCGTCTCGCAAAACATCCACTCAATATTATTTGGTTGTGCAAGGGTTTAGAGCCCAGCACTACCTTGTTGCCACATCAAGTAGTGGAACGCGAAGATCAACTACACAGCCATGGGGTGCATCATGCTTATGGTGCTCTATCAGGGCCTAGTTTTGCACAAGAAGTTGCTAATGGTATGCCATGTGCATTAACCATTGCCAGTAAATCCAATACCTTGTGTGACATTGTTCAGGGCGCCTTCCATCATGGCAATATGCGCATTTATGCCAGCGATGATTTAGTGGGTGTCGAACTAGGGGGCGCCATTAAAAACGTTTTAGCGATTGCGGCTGGTATTGGTGATGGCTTAGATCTGGGCTTAAATGCACGCGCTGCAGTATTGACTCGTGGCCTTGCAGAAATGATGCGTTTAGTAAAGGCGGCTGGTGGTAGACCAGAGACCTGTATGGGTCTAACCGGCGTAGGCGACTTAATTTTGACGGCTACTGGAGACCTCTCTCGTAATCGTCGAGTTGGCCTAGCACTAGCGGCAGGAAAACCGTTACCTGAAATTTTGGGTAACTTAGGGCATGTTGCTGAGGGTGTCTTATGCGCCTCTGCTGTTAGCAATCTCGCTACGCGTTTGGGTGTGGAGATGCCAATTACTGCCATGATGGGCGAGGTCCTATCTGGAAAGCTTTCACCGCATGAAGCAGTTAAAAAGTTGATGGGGCGCGATCCCAAGCTCGAAGTCTAAGTTCTTAACTTCCGCCCAGTAATCCATTTTGACGCCAAGCTTCATAAACAACAATCGCTACCGTATTCGAAAGATTTAAGCTGCGACTGCTATCTTGCATTGCTAGGCGCATTTGGTTGGGGATTGGAATTGAGTCTCTCACTTCCTCGGTGATGCCTTTAGTTTCTGAGCCAAAAACAAAATAATCCTCAGGTAAATATTTACCATCATGAAACTTGCCAGATCCTTTGGTGGTCAAAGCAAAAAGACGCTCAGGATGAGGTTGTTCATCAGCCAGAAATTGCGCCCAGTTTTGATGGACTTTTACTTTAGCGAACTCGTGATAGTCCAAGCCAGCCCTACGAAGTTTGGCATCCTCCATCGGAAAGCCGAGTGGCTCGATCAGATGCAGCTTTGCCCCGGTGTTTGCGCACAGGCGAATGATGTTACCCGTGTTGGGCGGAATTTCTGGTTCGAATAAAACGATATTAAACATGTGCCGAGCTTTATATTAATGTCTTGACGCTGGGTACAGCGTTCGTAAAAGAACCCAATTGATAACACGAGATACCCCATTGTCCTTCAATACGCGGGCGATTTCATTTAAGGTTGATCCACTAGTCATGACATCGTCAAACACAATGACTGTGGCAGACTCTAATCGGCCCTGAAATTGAGGGTTGATGTAAAACATGTCTCGAATAGCAATTTGACGATTGGCACGATTCTCTTTGGCCTGATGCTGGGTATGGTGACGACGTCTTAGGATGTTTGGGTTTTTATGGATGTTTCCATCACAATCAATCCGCCTGGCTAATTCCCAGCTTTGATTAAAGCCACGAGAGCATAATTTCTCTTGACTCAGCGGTACTGGTAGCAGATAGTCTGCCTCTAAATTATTTAAGTTCCGAGCCATCAGCTGATTCCATGCTGCTACCAATCCATGTGCGCAAGCAAGACGTCGCTGATATTTAAATAGATGCAAGGCAGACTGCAATCTACCCTCGTAGCGATCAAGACAATGAGTTTCATCAAAGTAAGGTGGGTTAGTAATGCACTCTTGGCAGCGTTTTTGTATAAGCTCACTCACTTCAAGAGTAAGGCCACATTGCTGACAGCATTCGTAATTAAATAGCTGATCTGATTCTAGTGTGATGGAGCAATCAAGGCAGAGGGTGTATCGCTGAAATGTCCCGCAAATAATGCACGCGCTCGGAAGTAGGTGAGAAGAAATTATTTGGAAAATATTCTCTATTGGATGCATGGGTCGCTGAGTATACTTAGCCAATGACCCAACCAATCAGATGGCTTCAGGATGAAATTGCAACGCGCATGTTGCAAAAATTAGACATCGTGAAATTAGAGCCAAAAGACATTTTGCTGATTCCAGATTTCCCTGGGGTACATAGTTCTTTTCTGACAAAACGCTTTCCAGGAACGCGTTTTCACAGTGCACCCGAATGCGAGCTATCGGGTATTAATTTACTTAAATTGAGGGCGACTCGTTTTTGGAATTCAAGAATGAAGTCAGCGTCTGTGGTGTCTCTTCATGATTACAAAAAAACGGGTCACATTAACCTCCCCAGTAATTCTGTGGATTTAGTAGTCAGCGTTCTCTTGATTCAGGATTTAGTTGACCCTAAGCATTTTTTGCAGGAGTGCCGGCGAGTGCTCAAAGAAGGTGGATTGCTAACATTTAGCTATCTAGGGCCGGATACTGCCAAAGAGCTTAGATCCGAACTCTTGACACAACAATTACCCATTCAAAATTTGACTAGCCCTTGGGATATGCACGATATGGGAGATGCCCTGCTGGGAGAGCGTTTTTCTGACCCAGTAATGGATATGGAGTTCTTGGACTTGGATTATGACTCTGACAACGTCCTATTATCAGACGCAAGAGCGCTCAATTTGCTTGGTTCTGACTATCAAAATAGCGCCATAGCTGCTCAATTACCTCAAAAACTGACTTTAGAGGTGGTTTATGGGCATGCCTGGGCTCTGGGTAAGAACCTCGCTAAGGCGCAAGATGATGTTGCTTATATTGGTTTAAATCAAATAGGGCGCAAGACTAGGAATGATTCTGCTTAAGTGTAAGTGTTCACTATCTTTTAAACCATTGCCAAGATTGAGAGTGGCATAGTTAGCACCGTTTGTTCTTGAGCTTAATTAACCCTATAATTATGTCTAGTTGAATTGCTTGATACCGTTTTTTGGGCTTTCTGAGGCTGTATTTCTACAGGAGCTCACGACAATAAACAGAGAATAAGATGAATTTATTTGGAAAAGTCACTAGAGCTTCGCTCTTTTTGGTAGCTGCCTTTGGCACTGCATTTGTACGTGCGGCTGAAGATATGCAGGGTGGTCCAGCTGTAAACCAGCTAAATTTCACTGCCCCAGCCACAAAAATCATGGCAGAGATTCATTGGCTGCATTGGATGATGTTGATCATCTGCGCGCTTATTTTTGTGGGCGTATTTGGCGTGATGTTTTATTCCATCTTGAAGCACCGTAAATCTTTGGGTGCTAAATCGGCGTCATTTCACGAGAGCACCACCGTTGAGATTATTTGGACAGTGATTCCTTTGTTGATCGTTATTGGTATGGCCTTGCCAGCAACTAAGACAGTTGTGGCAATGAAAGACACCACCAATTCCGACATCACTATTAAGACTACTGGCTATCAGTGGAAATGGGGTTACGACTACATCAAAGGCGAAGGCGAGGGAATTAGTTTCTTGTCCACTTTGGCTACTTCCCGTGAATCTATTAACAATCTTGCCCCAAAATCGAATACGTATTTGATGGAAGTGGACAACGAGATGGTTGTACCAGTTGGTAAAAAGATTCGCATTATTACCACTGCTAATGATGTGATCCATGCCTGGGCAGTTCCAGCATTCGGCGTGAAGCAAGATGCAATTCCCGGTTTTGTTCGTGACACCTGGTTCCGTGCAGAAACAATCGGCACTTATCGTGGCCAATGTTCAGAGCTATGTGGCGCACAACATGCTTTTATGCCGATCGTAGTCAGAGTAGTTTCTCAAGAGGACTACGCTAAATGGGTAGACGAGAAGAAAAAAGAGATGGGCTCCGCTTCGGATGATCCATCTAAGGTTTACGCCATGGACGAGCAGAAAGACCGTGGCGCAAAGGTATATGCATCCAATTGCGCTGCATGCCACCAGCCAAATGGTAAAGGTGCAGGCGCTTTCCCGGCGCTAGATGGCAGCAAGATGGTACTTGGACCAAGAGCGGCTCAATACGACATCCTGATTAATGGCAAGGGTGCAATGCCGAAGTGGGCTGGCGTAATTTCTGATGGCGATATTGCTGCAGTAATGACCTATACCCGCAATGCATGGGGCAATAAAACGGGCGAAGTGATTCAGACCCAAGATATCGTCTCTGCACGTGCTGGCAAGTAATTTTTTAAGAATTTATACAGATCAAACTAAACCGGAGTAATCCATGAGCACCATTTCAACTACCCACGATCACGCACACGACCATGCGCATGATGACCATACGCCACA
>JBJOEU010000083.1:0-5749 GCA_046049115.1 Pseudomonadota bacterium | reverse complement strand
AACTTCAATCTTCACCCGCAGGTCTTCAGATAGTTCTTGGCCAATTTTCAAAACATACTGCTCTTTAAAGCCAAGTTCATTGGCCATTAAGCAAAGCTCGGCTTTTCCAATATGAGAGGGTCTATTTTCCCCGCCAATTTTGAAAGCGAATTGATTCGATAAGCCTGGATAGATAGAGGTAGATAGAAGATCGTAGAAGGGAGTGAGTCGCGCACCAAAGCCAGGTGGAAAATAAACTGATAAATTTTTCGCATGACTATCGTTATTGCCAACAAACAAATTAAAAAAGATCCATTGCAAAAAACGCTTGAAGTCCGATGCAGGCACCCCACTCTCTTTTAATAGCTCATAGCACCTTAGCAAGCTAGGACCACCATCAGCCTCATACTTTACTGTCGAAGGTTTTTGATCAAGCTGGCAAAGATCCATCTGATGAATTTTTTGTATACCCACTGCTTGATTCGCAACACGATCGTATCGCTTAATAATGCAAGACTTCGCAGTAGGCTGGTACAGCACTGGAGCAGCATCTAAACACAGTTGTGTAGCCAACTTCATCACAAAAGTTTCATTAATGGCAGATGCCCAGATTCCTTCTATTCCTGCAATATCAGGTTTAACAATATAGCTTGATGGTGCACTACCCAATGGCAAGGAGATATTGCCTTGCTCATCTATCAGAATCCCTAGCTTCTTTTGAGCGCCTGCCAGTGAGATGCGCATGCCCTTTTCTTGCTGAGCTATTTGAATCGTGCCTGAAGATGATTTAAAACCTAAAGCTAGCTCATCCCAGTTGATTGCCTGATACTCCGGCTTAATCGGCCTCTCACTCTCTGGCAATATCATTAAGTCGCTTGCAGTATCGCCACCGATCACGCTAAGCAAGCCAAAGGTACTGGTCACTTGATACTTCAGCTTTAATAACTCACGAATACTCGCCTCCGGAAGAAGGTTCTCAAAATAGGCTTCCACTGGGGGACCACTCAATTCCTTTTCAGAAATACGCAGCGCAGGTGCAATAGATTTACCCTGACCATCCAAGTAAGATTGAGCGTAAATAAATTGAAGCTCTGGCTCATCAAGTAATTGACCTACTAGGTCAGTACCTCGATATACATCGAGTTTCTTAATGCTGGCCATTAGTTACCGCCCTTTCTTTGGATGATCATCTCCAAGCCAAGGGTATCTAAGACATCGAGAACTTTTTTGAATTGAACGGTTTCTTTGCCATTTTCAAGCTCAACAATAAAACGATTGCCCGTATTGGCCATCCCAGAAATATCAGCCTGAGTCATTTTTTGGGATGAGCGAAATTGCTGAACAAATAGCCCCAAATCTTTCGCAGACGCAATCTTGATAGAGGCATCTGATCCATTTTTAATATTTGCCATCATCCACTCCAAAAGTTACCGATAGGTAATATTTTAAGTGGTTTTTAAAGATTTGCAAGGATTAATTACCTATCGGTAATTATTTTAGGTGATGGGCAATGAGAAACCCACTACGGGAGATTTAACTCTTCCCCGCTGAGAAACTCCCTTTTTACCCCTGTTATAGGGTCTTGGAAGGCAATTGACTTTGCCAGTAACTGCAGGGGTTTTGAAAAGTCCAAGTCATATTCTTGATATGGGGTCAGGATTGGATAGATCTGATCATGGCGTATTGGAACGCCAAGGGCATTGAGATGGCAACGCAATTGATGCTTTTTGCCACTACCGGGAGTTAAACGATATTTAGCCCAGGGCGCATTGAATTCGATCAACTCAATATAGGTGTCTGTATTTGCTGCGCCATCCACTTCTTCCATTTGCAAGAAATGTTCCGACTCTTTGATATGGCTTTGATAAGTCAATGGCAGTTTTTTGTGAAGATCTTCAGAATACGGCGCTATGGCTTCATACATTTTCTTGACCTCTCGGTCTCTAAACAGATTTTGGTATTGCGCACGCTCCTGAGGTTTCACTGAAAAGATTACCAAACCCGCTGTATCACGATCAATACGATGAATAGGACTTAAGTCTTGAATGCCAGTTTTTTTCTTTAAGCGATTCAGTAGTGTTTGATGTAAGTAAAGACCGCTAGGAGTCACTGGTAAAAAATGGGGCTTATCTGCGACCAAAATATGTTCATCCTGAAATAGGATGACTTCCTCGAAAGGAATTTCCGGCTCTCTTGCCAAGCGCCTGAAATACAGTAAATGGATATTAGCTTGGTAGGCATCGCCAGCAGAAAGTGCTTCACCCTCTTGATTGAATACCAAGCCCTCTTCAAAGCGAGCTTCCCACTCACCTCTATTAATGTGCGGGAAAGTAGCGATAAAGAAATCCAGCAAAGAGGCATGGCTCTGCCCGGCAGGTAAATACACCCTAGATGAGGAGACCCCTTCAGAATTGACTTTCATTTGCACTAGATTATCCACGCCCACCGTGGTGGGCAATGTTATCCAAACGTCCCCAGATAAAACCCCTCTAAAATAGAGCGGTTATACCCATAAGAACTAGAAAATAAATAGACAGCATGCTTGAACTCTCTGCATTCGACCTTGGCTTATTGTTTGCCCTCGCTTTATTTGCGGGTTTGGTCGACTCCATTATTGGCGGCGGAGGGATGATTCAGGTTCCGGCGCTGTTTGCAGCCCTGCCAGGCTTTCCGCCAGCCACCCTACTCTCAGTCAATAAATTTGGTTCCATCGTAGGCACGATTGGCTCAGCCATCCAGTACAGCCGAGTTAATAAAAGTCCTTGGGGCTTGGTAATGATCTCCTCCTCCTTTGCCTTTTTTGCCTCAGTAGCGGGAGCCTACCTCGTTACTCGCTTACCAACAGAATGGCTCAGAGGCGCTCTGCCATTTTTATTAATAGCGCTACTCATCATCAATATCAAATCTAGTGCCGGTCTAGTGCACGCCCCCAAGCACAATCACCATAAACAAAAAGCCATTGCCTCAACTGGCGCTGGCATTATTGGTTTTTATGATGGCTTCCTAGGGCCTGGAGCTGGCGCCTTTTATAAACTCTTTTACACCCGTGTTTTGGGATTTGATTTTTTAAGATCCGCAGCGCCTGCCAAGTGTCTCAATATTGCTTCCAATCTAGGTGCGCTATGCGTATTTTTCTATCTAGGGTACTTTGACTGGAAACTCGGCTTACTCATGGCTAGCGCCAATTTGGTGGGCGGTCAAATTGGCACCAGGATTGCAATCAAGCATGGCAACTCTTTTATTCGTAAAGGCTTCTTCATTTTGGTCACTACCCTCATTATTAAAACCTTCTACGACGCCTTCTTGAAGTAAATCTCTTTAAAAAAATAGATATACAAATTAGTAGGGTATTAGAAATGCTTTGTGGATTTTTGGGAATATAGAGAGTAAATTGAAACTATGAGGTTTTAGTTTATCTACTATCAAAAATGAGGGTGTTATGAAAATTTTATTACCAGTTGATGGCTCCAAATCTTCGCTCAATGCGGCTAAGTATGTTGTGAAATTAGCAAAAGATTTGCGTAGCAAGTGCACAGTGACATTAATCAGCGTTCATGATGATGTTGGCCTTGGTCACGTGAAGCAATTTGTGGCAAATAGCGTCATTGATGATTACCTCCGTGAAGTTAGCGAGAAGGAACTCAAGGGAGCGCAAAAGGCATTAGATACAGCTGGCGTAAAACACAGCATGGTTATTAAGCGTGGCAATATTGCTAATGAAATCATTGCACTCGCCAATAAAGAAAAGTTTGATCTGATCGTCATGGGATCAAAAGGTCGCAGCGGTATTGTTGACGCTATTATGGGCTCTGTTGCTCAAAGAGTAAGCAATAACGCCAAGCAAGCTGTTTTATTGATCAAGTAAGTATTAAAGCTTAATCACCAGATTAACTTCAATAGGCCGTCTAAGTGACGGCCTTTTTTATGGATTCTGAAATGAGTATTTTGCTGCTCTTATTCGCACCAGGCTTATTTGCCATCTACTGGCTTATTCGCCTACAAATATGTCTATCTAGGATTCGTTACCTAGTGGATACCTACGGAATGGATCGCAAGAAACTTCAAAAACTCAAATGCAAAGAAGTAAAAGCGCTCAGAGAGTCAATTGACCAGCTCAGACATGCGAATGATGCGTTTGGCTTAGAGAATTTAGTTAGACCTTATAGAGCTTAACGTTTTATTAATTAAGGAGGGTGCATCTATTAGACTAGGTGCAATTCAACCTTCTTGCCTAATGCAGCCGCGTATTTTCGAAGTGTATTGAGACTTGGAGAGTGCTTCCCCGTTGCCAAAGAACTCTCTAGCCTAGCAATTGCAGGAGCTTGAGTACCCATTCTTCTAGCCACTTCTGCCTGAGATAAACCTGCAGCCTTACGGGCCTCCAGGATCTCATCAAGAATAGCGAACTCTTCTTTATTCAATCGCTCAACCTCAGCTTTTACCGCAGGGTTTTTTAACATCCTGGTAACGGCTTGCTTGTGAGTTAATGGTTTTTTCTTCATAACTTCAGTTCCCTCATTCTTAACCTCGCTAGCTTCAGCTCTCTATCAGGGGTTTTTTGTGATTTCTTAATAAAACTATGCAACATAACAATCTCTCGCTCCACCAAGGTGCAGAAGAAAACTCTTGCGATTCCCTCAACACCTTTTAGCCTGAGCTCAAATAGTCCTCCGCCAAATGAATCTGTATGCGGCAAACCCAAATGCGGCCCATATTCGATCATGCGCTGAGTCAAAAGAATGTACCGCGCCTGCAAAGAATTAGGTAAATTAAAAATTTGCTCCAAGACATCAGAGCTGTAGTAACGAATGGAATAAGTCATTCGACGATGCTAACAAATATGTTATCACCAAACAACCATGTTATGCAAGGGCCATCCCGCAGTGGGGAGATTTAGATCTAAATCAGCTAAATCGTTCTTTGATTTACCCGCTGAGATAGCTCCTCGGCAGATTCTTTTCGCTCGCTGTAGCGATCGGTAAGGTACTCACTAATGCCACGAGTGAGTAATGTGAACTTATAGAGTTCTTCCATCACATCCACTACGCGATCATAAAAAGAGGATGGCTTCATACGACCATCCTCCTCAAATTCTGTGAAAGCTTTGGCAACCGAAGATTGATTGGGGATGGTAAGCATCCTCATCCAACGGCCCAAGATGCGCATTTGATTAACGGCATTAAAAGATTGTGACCCACCACATACCTGCATCACAGCCAAAGTTTTACCTTGCGTTGGTCTGACGGCACCATCTGCCAATGGAATCCAATCAATCTGCGTTTTTAAGAGTCCCGTCATAGCACCATGTCGCTCTGGCGAAGTCCAAACCATACCCTCCGCCCATAAAGCCAGTTGACGTAACTCTTGTACCTTTGGATGGGTATCAGGCTCACTATCGACTAAAGGCAGCCCAGTAGGGTCAAATATTTTGACCTCACCACCCATGGCGGTTAACAATCTGGCCGCCTCATATGTAAGAAGCTTGCTATAGGATCTCTCACGCAGTGAGCCATAGAGCATTAAAAAACGAGGTGGATGATCGCCAGAATTTGAACTCAGTTTTTCAATATCAGGGATCTGAAAAAGCTCCTCTACAAGGGCCGGGAATTGCAGTGGAGATTCAAACACTTAGACCACATCCTTTGTAAAGAATTTTGCTTTAAACCACAGGGCCACAGTGACCAAGCCAATCATGATGGGCACCTCCACTAGGGGGCCTATGACTGCTGCAAAGGCTGCTCCAGAGTTGATTCCAAATACTGCAATCGCT
>JBJOEU010000082.1:0-5827 GCA_046049115.1 Pseudomonadota bacterium | reverse complement strand
CGGTACCTAGGTCGATGGCCAGGTCATTAGAAAAGTAGCTGCGAAAAAAACCAAACATGATGTAGTGGGAAAATAAGTAAGTGTTAAAAAATATATATAGGAATGATACTCTAGCGCCCCATGAAACTTGATGATGTCCAGCGCATTGCGCACCTTTCCAGCCTTGAGTTAAGTCAGGCAGAAGCCGAGGCAGTATTGCCCCAATTACAGGCAGTTTTTGCTTTGGTTGAGGAGATGCAAGCCGTCGATACGAGCGGCCTTGCCCCCTTGGCTCACCCTATCCTCTTTTTGCGTGATTTAGCCCAACCTTTGCGTAGTGATGCGGTGACGGAAGCCGACCATCGCGCTGAAAACATGCAGTCTGCCCCTGCTGTACAGGATGGTTACTTCTTAGTCCCACGGGTGATCGAATGAGTTGGCACCAAACCCCCATCGCTTTAATGGCCAAAGCATTGGCCGCTAAAGAGGTCTCTAGTACTGAGCTGACAAAGTACTTTTTGGATCGAATTGAGGCTGGAAGGCATTGGAATGCCTACCTTGATGTAAGCGCTCACTTAAGTTTGGAGCAAGCATTAAAAGCAGACCAAATGATTGCTTCTGGAAAAGCTGGAAAGCTGACCGGCATCCCAGTTGCCCATAAAGATGTCTTTGTAACCCGCGGCTGGAAGTCCACTGCGGCCTCCAAAATGCTCGAAGGTTACCTCAGTCCATTTGATGCCACAGTAGTGGCAAACCTCGGAATTCCGGACGAAATCAACCCCAATGGTGCCGGCATGGTTTGCCTTGGCAAAACCAATATGGACGAGTTCGCCATGGGCTCCTCCAATGAAAATTCAGCCTATGGACCAGTCCTCAATCCCTGGAATTCCGAATATGTTGCTGGCGGCTCCTCTGGAGGCTCTGCAGCAGCAGTAGCCGCTGGATTAGCCCCAATTGCGACTGGTAGTGATACTGGCGGCTCAATACGTCAGCCAGCGGCTTTTTGTGGACTAACCGGTATCAAGCCTAGCTATGGGCGTGTATCTCGCTACGGAATGATTGCTTATGCCTCCTCATTGGATCAGGCAGGCCCCATGGGCAAAACAGCTGAAGACTGCGCTTTATTGCTTACGGCAATGTCGTCACACGATCCGCGTGACTCCACCTCTCTGGCTGATTCTGGTGAAGACTACGGACGGTATCTCTCCCAGAATTGGAAAGAAGGTAGCTCCAATGTAGCAAAACCTTTAGAGGGATTGCGCGTCGGATTACCAAAAGAATTCTTTGCAGAAGGCCTTGCCCCAGAAGTAGCCAATGCAGTCAATGCAGCAGCAAAAGCTTTGCAAGATTTAGGTGCCGAATTGCTTGAAGTAAGCCTGCCCAAAACCAAGCTATCGATTCCGGTGTATTACGTCTTAGCCCCGGCTGAAGCCTCCAGTAATTTGAGTCGCTTTGATGGTGTGCGTTATGGACACCGCGCAAATGAATATCGTGACTTATCAGACATGTATAAAAAATCACGCACCGAAGGTTTTGGTGCGGAAGTAAAGCGCAGAATCTTAGTTGGCACCTATGTACTGTGTCATGGTTATTACGACGCTTATTATTTGCAGGCACAAAAAATTCGTCGCATTATTGCAGCGGATTTCCAAGCAGCATTTGAGAAGTGCGATGTGATCTTGGGCCCCGTAGCCCCTGATGTGGCTTGGCGCTTAGGTGAAAAATCAAAAGATCCAGTGCAGATGTATTTAGAAGATATTTATACGCTCTCAACCAATTTAGCGGGATTGCCGGCGATGAGTGTGCCTTGCGGATTTAATTCAAGCAAGCTCCCCATCGGCATGCAACTTATTGGGAATTATTTTTCTGAGGCGCGCTTACTTCAAGTGGCACACCAATATCAGCAAAATAGTGACTGGCATTTGCGTCAAGCAAGCGAGGTGGCATGATGCAATGGGAAATCGTTATTGGTCTAGAGACCCACGCACAATTACAAACGCAATCCAAAATTTTTAGTGGGGCAAGCACACATTTTGGAGCGAGCCCTAATACACAAGCCTGCGCTGTTGACTTAGCTTTGCCAGGAGTATTGCCAGTATTAAATCGCCAGGCTGTTGAGCACGCCATTCGTTTTGGTTTGGCAGTCAATGCCAAAATTTCACCAGCAAGTATTTTTGCGCGCAAGAATTACTTCTATCCTGATTTACCAAAGGGCTATCAGATTAGCCAGATGGACCTCCCCGTAGTTGTTGGCGGCCATCTAGAAATATTGGTTGGCGATCAAGTCAAAATAGTCGAGCTCACCCGCGCCCACATGGAAGAGGATGCCGGTAAGTCAGTTCATGAAGAGGGCTTCTTGGGCCCGCATGGCGAAGCATCTAGTGGCATTGACTTAAATCGTGCTGGTACACCACTATTGGAAATCGTGACTGAGCCAGTCATGCGCAGCGCAGCTGAAGCAGTTGCCTATGCGAAAGCACTGCACACCCTAGTTGTTTGGCTTGGAGTGTGTGATGGCAACATGCAAGAAGGCTCTTTCCGTTGTGATGCCAACGTATCTGTTCGCCCTGTAGGCCAAAAAGAATTTGGTACCCGTTGCGAGATTAAGAACTTGAATTCCTTCCGCTTTTTGGAAGAGGCAATTCAATATGAGGTGCGTCGTCAAATTGAATTAATAGAAGATGGCGGCAAAGTTGTACAAGAAACTCGCCTGTATGATCCCGATCGTCAAGAGACTCGCAGTATGCGCAGTAAAGAAGACGCCAATGACTACCGCTATTTCCCGGATCCAGATTTATTGCCAGTGGTGATTGATGATGCCTGGATTGCCGAAGTGCGTAGCAAGATGCCAGCTCTACCAGCACAGCTTCGTGATCAATGGCAAAGCGAATTCGGTTTAAGTGCCTACGATGCGCAACTACTGACACAGGATCGCGACACCGCAAAAGTATTTGAAGAGCTACTTGCGATTGTTGGTAAGTCTTTGGCAAAAGCTGCGGCTAACCTGATTGCAGGTGAGTTTGCTTCATCGCTCAATCGTGCTGGCATCGCTACTGCAAATGCACCATTAAAAGCCGAACATTTGGCACCACTATTAACTCGCGTTGCAGATGGCACCATCTCCAACAAGATTGCAAAAGATATCTTTGCAATTTTGTGGGAAGAGGCTATCGCAGGCAAAGTCATTAGCACTGTTGATCAAGTGATTGATGCCAAAGGTTTGAAGCAGATTAGCGATAGTGGTGAACTTGAGGCCATGATCGATACAGTGTTAGCGGCCAACGAGAAGTCAGTTGAAGAGTTTCGCTCTGGTAAAGAAAAAGCATTTAATGCTTTGGTGGGCCAGATTATGAAAGCTTCACAAGGCAAAGCCAATCCAGGTCAGGTGAATGAGCTGCTGCGTAAGAAGCTGGGCTAAACAAGTTAAATTAGAAAATAAGCGAGAAGACATAGATGAGCGCAATCGATCCTAAGCAGGCCGAACAAGAAGAATTGGTGGCGGAGTGGTTGCGCGCAACTCCAGGTTTTTTTGAGCGCTATGCCAATCTCTTAAATGAAATTCGCCTGAAACATCCGCATGAAGATCGTGCGATCTCCTTGCAAGAGCGCCAGATGACTTTGTTGCGTACACAGAATCAAGAGCTCAATCGTCGCTTAAGTGAGATGCTGCATTTTGGAAGTCGCAATGACAAAACTCAGCAAAGCCTAGTGGCTTGGTTATTACGTTTAATGCGCGCCAATACCAAGGCAGATGTGGAGTCTGCGGTGACCGCAGGTTTGGCTGAAGTGTTCGAAGTCGAGTCGGCACAACTCTTGTCTCCCAATGCAGCATTTGGCTCATGGATTGATACGCCGCTATGTGGCTCTGCCAAAGAGTTGGCTGCAGCGAGCGTGGATTTGTTGGCAACTCAAGTGACCATCGATTCTGAATGGCAAAGTATGGTCGCTATTGGTTTGCCATTAGGTAAAAGTATTGGCGTAGCGCAATCGCCAGCAGTACTTTTATTAGCAAGTAAAGACGAGTCCCGCTTTACTGCGGATATGGGCGCATTCTATTTGCGTCAGATTGCTGAACTTACCGCTGCAGCTTTGGATCGCATCCAGGCTTATGAGTCAAGCACCAGCTGATCTACATTCCCTGGTGCAAGCGTATTTGCACGAGCTTCATATATTGAGGCAGCTATCGCCACATACGCTTAAAGCGTACCGCATGGATTTGAGTGAGCTGCAGGCATTGGCAACGGATGATGCTGTTGACTTACTAAAGGTAACAAATGCCCATGTACGTCGCTGGGCTGGTCGCTTGCACTCGAAAGGAAAATCATCTCGTACGATTGCAAGAGCGCTTTCTGCTTGGCGTGGCTGGTACGACTGGCTGACTGAGAAAGATGCTCGTCGTGATGCGCAAGCAGGACGGGTTACCTCAGGCCTAGTGGCCAATCCGGTTGATGATGTGAAAGCTCCTAAACGTTTAAAGTCTTTACCTAAAGCACTTTCAGTCGAACAGGCACTCTCTTTAGTAAATCAGGCCGTTAAAGAAGCAGCAGAAAAGAAGGATCTGGAGACGGTGCGTGATGCAGCGATCATAGATTTGCTCTATTCCTCTGGCCTGCGTTTATCCGAACTGCTGGGCATTGATGCAATGCAAAGCAAAGACCGTCAGCATGAGTCTGCCGGCTGGCTGGATTGGGATGCTGCAGAAGTAACGGTTTTAGGTAAGGGTGGAAAGCGTCGCTCAGTACCTATTGGTGGACCGGCTATGCAATCTCTCAGAGTTTGGCGAGAAATTAGGGGTCAGTTGGGGCAGGAGAATGTATCCATAGCTTTATTTATCTCTGCTACCGGAGCCCGCTTATCTCCTAGGACAGTTCAGGCGCGCTTACGCACCTTGGCAATGCGTGCGGGTCTACCAACGCATGTACACCCGCATATGATGCGCCATAGCTTTGCTAGCCATGTATTGCAGTCTTCCCAGGATTTGAGGGCGGTGCAGGAGATGTTGGGGCACGCCAGCATCGCCAGTACCCAGATTTACACCTCTTTAGACTTCCAGCACCTAGCACAGGCATATGACAAAGCGCATCCTCGTGCAAAGGCTGGCAAAGGCTGAAGAACTCGGTAAGATAGAAGGTTTCCCGTTTGGGGAATGTATTTATAGATTTTGATAGGATCAAAGATGGCGTTAATTCCGGTAACAATTCTCACGGGTTTTTTAGGCAGCGGCAAAACCACTTTGCTCAAACACATTCTGACTGAGCAGCACGGCAAAAAAATTGCTGTGATTGAGAACGAGTTTGGTGAAGAGAACATCGACAACGACATCTTGGTTCAAGACAATCAAGAGAACATTGTGCAAATGAGCAATGGCTGTATTTGCTGCACCATTCGTGGAGATCTGGTTGAAGCCTTAAATGAGCTTTGGGAGCAACGCAGGGACAAAAAAATTAGCTTTGAGCGCGTAGTTATTGAAACTACTGGAGTAGCTAATCCTGGTCCTGTAGCTCAAACCTTCTTTATGGATGATGACGTAGCGGACCACTATGTGCTGGATGCCGTAGTCACCTTGGTGGATGCCAAGCACGGCCCACAACAGCTGACTGAACATGAAGAAGCGCAACGCCAAGTGGGCTTTGCCGATCAAATCTTTATTACTAAGACGGATTTGGTGACGCCTGCCCAAGTAGATGCCTTGCGCAACCGCTTAATGCATATGAACCCTCGTGCTCCGATTCAGGGTATTTCAAAGGGAATAGTCCCTTTGGATGCTGTTTTAGATCTCAAGGGCTTTAATTTGAACGCAAAGCTCGATATTGACCCTCACTTTTTAGGACAAGACGATCATGATCAC
>JBJOEU010000081.1:0-5871 GCA_046049115.1 Pseudomonadota bacterium | reverse complement strand
GTTGGACGACCCTCTGGATCCGACTGACTAACGATTTCACCGGAAGGCTTGTGATACATGATCACGCGTGGTGGCTTAGTCTGAATCTTGCGATGTACTGGTTTGCCGTTAATACGCACTTGATCAGTCGGCCCGATACGTTGGCCAATATGGGCTGGCAATCCATTAACGGATACGCGCCCTTGAATAATCAAGTCTTCCATATCGCGACGTGAACCCATGCCGACATCAGCCAATACTTTGTGCAACTTAACAGTGTCTTCGTCGTCCGCTTCGTCATCCAAGCCATCTAAGTCTGACCAAACTTCATCACGCAAGCTGAGCGGCAAATCATCGATGTTGGCAAATTGCAAACTGCTCATCTCATCATCGCTGGGCGCATCAGCATCTTCGTCGTGGCGTACACGTTGAGCGCGACGCTCTGCACCAGTTTGATGAGAAATCTCATTCTCATTCACACCATCCGGATTTTTAACTTCAACTACCTCGGGTGCATCTAGTGCAGCATCGAATTCTCCAGAGACTACTGAAGCAAACAAGGCTTCGCTTTCTGCTGCATTCGGTGCCAGCTTCGCGGCTGAGTGGTTAGCACCCTCACGCGTACCGCCAGACTCGCCCTCGCGACGAGGCCGATCCTTGTTAAATGGACGTTTCTTATTGAACGGCTTAGCTGCGCCCGCACCCTGTCGGCGTGGACGACGTTGACCGCCTTCGCGCCCTTCGCCTTTTGCGCCCTCTGAATGATTGGGTACAGACTCGGAGCTATTAGAGTTATCCGATGTAGGTTTAATCGGAGATGAATCGTTTTCGTTATGACTTGTCATTAATAATTATTTTTGTTCGTCTGATTTTTCTTCAGACTCTGGAGTAACTTCTTCCACTACTTCACTTATCTCTTCGCTGATGGATTCTTCATTTACTAATTCATCATCTGTTGACTGAATGATGGGTTGACCGTTTTCATCTAACTCGATGACCGTCTCAACAGTAGCACTTGGATCAAATTCCATTACCGCCTGACCTAATTGCGCAGCTGCAGCCATCGGCGCAGCATCTTCTAACATTGGTAAGCTTTGTAAATTGGTGAGGCTCAAGTCATCTAAAAATTGCTTGGTAGTGGCATACAGGCCTGGGCGACCAATAGTCTCTTTATGACCAATCACCTCAACCCAACCCCGATCCTCTAGCTGCTTCATCACATTACTACTGACTGCAACGCCGCGAATCTCTTCAATCTCGCCACGAGTCACCGGCTGACGGTAGGCAATAATTGCCAAGGTCTCCATCACCGCACGAGAATACTTTGGTGGCTTTTCTGGAGTTAAACGATCAAGATATTCACGCATTGCCAAGCGGCTCTGAAAGCGCCAGCCAGTCGCAATATGGACTAATTCCATACCCTTGTCTTCCCAGGCTTTTTGAAGCTCTAAAAGAGCATCATCAATTTCGCCAGCGGCAATCTCTTCGGCAAATAAGCGCGTCAGATCAGCAACTGTAAGTGGTTCTTGCGCGCACAAGAGGGCTGTTTCAATTACGCGTTTATTGTGATCATCCATAAAATTCGGGCTATCAGGTAAGGACCTGATGAGACTATAAAAATGTATTTCAGTAATGGGTTGGTAGTGTTCTAGTGGCGCTATTTAGCTACAACGGGCATTTGATCTCCGAAATTCAAATGGGAGAAGTGCCCGCGCTCAAATAAAGTATTTTCGCTCACCTTTGGCCATTATAAGGGAGGCTCAATACAATAGCTATATGCACGAAATTACAGCCATACCCCCTCTTTTATCCAGCAGGCTCGACACAAGACGTCGTTTTCTGGGCTTAGGCTTAGGTTTAGGGGCCCTCATTGGGGGCTCAAGTCTGGGCGGGTGCAGCCTAATGAGCAGTCGCAAGCCTGTCATTGGCCTTGTCTTGGGAGCGGGTGCCGCCCGAGGTTTTGCCCATGTGGGCGTTATTAAGGCTCTAGAAGCACAAGGTATTCGCCCCGATATCGTGGTCGGCAGTAGTGCTGGAAGCGTGATTGCGGCACTACTTGCCTCTGGCGCTAGCGGAAATGATCTCAATCGACTCGCCTTAAATCTAGATGAGGCAACCATTGCCGACTGGGGATTGCCCTTTGCTGGAAGGTTTGGTGGACTGATTAAAGGGGACGCCCTTCAAAACATGGTGAATCGTGAAGTACAAAACAAGTCTATCGAGCAAATGCGTATACCCCTAGGAATTGTGGCAACTGAACTGCAATCAGGCAAGGGCATTTTGTTTCGCTCTGGTAATACTGGTTTAGCAGTACGAGCCTCCTGCAGTGTCCCAGGCGTATTCCAGCCCGCAGTCATCAGCGGCAAAGAATATGTTGACGGCGGCTTAGTTGCTCCCGTACCAGTCAGTTATGCCAGGCAGATGGGTGCAACTCTGGTGATTGCGGTCAACATCTCATCAGAACCTGTTCATCAAGATGCCAGCGGAACCTTTGGCGTTATGCAGCAAACAATATCCATCATGCAGCGAAGTATTAATCAGTATGAGCTCAAGAGTGCAGACATTGTGATTACGCCTCACCTCAAGCAAATGAGTAGCGGTGACTTTAAATCCAGAAATGCCGCCATCCTTGCTGGAGAGGTGGCAGCTCAAGATCAAATGGCAGCTTTGAAAGAAAAACTACGAGGCTAGCCCCGGGGCTAACTTCCCAAGTGGTAATCATTGATTTAGGATTCGGTGCAATTGTTTATGAAATTTATCGCCACCCTCCTGAAGTTTTTCATTGCACTATTAATCGCAGTTCAAGTGCACTATGCCCAAGCTCAGGCGGGAAGCCAATTTTCGGCCGGAGTTAATAATTACCTCAAAAAACGCACCGATGCGTTCATGACGATCACCGGTTACTCGCTGACTCCAGATGTCACCACCGGGTCGCTATCGATCAGAGACAAAGGTGGTGATAACCAAAGCTTGCAGATGATCTCTCTTGGGGGTGGCGACCGAATTAGCGCCAACTTTCCACTCTATGTGGAGGGTACGATTGCCTTTAATCGCTACGACCCGACATTTACTGACGGGATAGGCAGTTCGAGTGTGACGGTTCCAGTCAAATGGACTGGCCTTACTGGTACAGGCGGTATCGGCTGGGATTTCCCGCTAACGGATAACTTACGCATTCGTCCGATTGCTAACATCATGCTCGGCCATGTAGAGAGCGACCTCTCTGTTGCGGGTCGCATCATAGAAAATAAAACCGGAGTGGACCTGCAGTTCTTAAATGGGGGTCGTATGAATGCCTATGGCACCGGTGGCTCGTTGATGCTCGACTATGAGGATTACAAACCTGAACGTGAATACGATGCCGAATTGCGTTACACCAATATTGCTATCAATACCTTTGATAGCTCAGCTGCCGTTCAAGGATCTGCAGATTCACAAAGCTTGGGCCTGTGGGCTAGAGCTAGATATCCCACGCCACTAACGGTACTGGAGAGACCTTTACGAGCTGTATTTGAATTAGCCCACACAGAGTTTCTAGGTCAATTACGTGGGGCACTTGGATTTGACTCACTCTCTTCTGTCGGTACGGGATTTGAAATAGACAGAAGCGCATCTGACCCTATGTTTAGCCGGGTGAGATTGGTATTTCGTTATCAATTTGGACAGAACGTCCGAGGCACATCGATTGGTCTAGCAGCAAGCTTTTAAAAAAATTAGAGACTGCGAGATTTGCGCTTGAGTTTATTCACTTCATTCAACAACTCTTTACGCTCTGCATCACCCAAGTTGTCACTGCCATCTAAGCGGCGAGCGCCATCAAAGCGCTTATCCCAGTAAAGGCTGCTAAGGTCGTCAACACGCACACTGGTACCTTTGGATGGGGAATGAATGAATTTATTGTCGCCAACATAAATGCCGACATGAGAAAAAGTTAAACGCATGGTGTTGAAGAACACCAAATCACCGGGCTGTAATTCTTCACGAGTAATCGGTTTGCCTACTCGACTCATTTGAGTAGATTTGCGTGGCAATAAAAAACCCAATTTATCTTTGAAGACATAGCCAACAAAACTACTGCCGTCCAAACCAGATTGCGGTAACTCTGCATCCCAACGGTAACGCACGCCAATCACTTCCATGGCGCGGTTAATTAATTCATCTGATTTGCCGGTAACGGAATCTGCCAAACGATCTGACACGCGAGCGAAGTAAGACTTGCCTGCCTGAAACATGGTTTCTTTTGAAGTCTCTTTAGCAACTTCTGTGGATACTTCTTTTGCAACATCAGCAACACCGTCCGCAGCTTGTGCAGGATGGGCAAGCAATGTGATTGCAATCAGCGCAGCGATTGGCAAGAGGTCTTTTTTCAGGGACATTGCTCCATTCTAACAAAGAAGACTTATTTCACCAAATGCTAGCCTTGGAGCTAACTTATTGTTTTCAATGGAATATTTACCATTATGGGGCGTAGATGCACCAATTTAGCGCCTTATGGAGTCTCTTTCAGGAAGATCTCAAGTCAGCTCAGCGGCTGCAAACAGCTCTTGGGTATAGGTCTGACGTGGATGCTGAATGAGGGTCTCGGTATCACCAAACTCCACTACTCTGCCTGCTTTCAGCACCATCACCTCATGCGACATCGCCCGAATGACCGCCAGATCATGACTGATCATTAAATAGGCTAAGTTGTATTTTTTCTGGAGCTCAGTCAGTAAAGCGAGCACCTGTTTTTGAATCGATACATCCAATGCTGAAGTTGGCTCATCCAATACTAAGATCTGCGGCTTCAGAATCAAAGCACGAGCAATCGCAATACGCTGCCTCTGACCACCAGAGAATTCATGGGGGTAACGCGTGAGAGCAGAACGATCAATTCCGACCTCTCGCAAAATATCGAGGACGCGGGACTCACGCTCCGCTACAGACAAATTCGGAAAGTGCACATCCAAACCCTCTGAAACAATTTGCATCACGTTCATGCGCGGAGAGAGCGAGCCAAATGGATCTTGAAAAATCACCTGCAAGCTAGAGCGCATGGCTCGGCGCTCCACTGGTTTTAATTTTTGCCAATCCTGGCCCAACACATCTACTGTGCCCGTGATCTGCGCTGCGGAATCACCTAATAAGCCTAAAACTGCCATACCCAAAGTAGTTTTGCCTGAACCAGACTCACCAATCACGCCGATAGTCTGACCCTGCTTTAGCTCAAAGCCGACCTTACGCAGCACTTGATGACGTGGAGCTTTTTTAAACCAAAAAGTGGACTCTGTACCTGGATAAGAAACCGATAAGTTCTCCGTCTTCAATAAGACGGGCGCCAAAGGCATTACTGGCGCCAAGTCGCGCACGGGTTCGCTATTGACCAAGGCTTTTGTATACGCGTTATCTGGATGCTCAAAGACTTGCTTTGTAAACCCTACCTCCATTAAGTTGCCCTGATTGAGAACGGCAACGCGCTGAGCAAAATGCTTAACTAAGTTGAGATCATGCGTAATCAACAGGATTGCCATACCACCATGATCCTTAGACTCTTCTTGCAATTCTTTGAGTAAATCCAAGATCTGCAAACGTAAGCTAACGTCTAAAGCGGTGGTTGGCTCATCTGCAATCAGTAATCTGGGTTTACAAGCCAATGCCATCGCAATCATGGCGCGTTGACGTTGTCCACCGGATAACTGATGGGGATAAGAATGAAAGCGCTTCTCTGGCTCAGGAATACCCGTCTTCTTAAGTAGTTCAATTGCAGCAGATATCCCATCAGCCTTGGAGATCAATGGTTCATAGATCTGTACCGCCTCAACAATCTGATTGCCGATAGTAAACAAAGGATTGAGCGCAGTCATCGGCTCCTGAAAAACCATGGCAATCTCACGACCACGAATTTCACGAATA
>JBJOEU010000080.1:0-5944 GCA_046049115.1 Pseudomonadota bacterium | reverse complement strand
CGCACAGGCTCAGCCCAGTGACGCATATTCGACATATTGATAGAAAATTCTTTGGTTGAGTGAGCAATCTCCACTGCGTGCTTAATTAGTACAAATTCACCAGTCACCTTGTTGAGCGTAAACATCACTACGCCGTCGCCTAGCGTTAATGCCATGGTTGTTTGTGGACCGTAGACGACATAACCTGCCGCCACCTGATGACGGCCTGATAATAAGAAATCCGAGGTTTGCAATGGCGCTGCAGGATCTTGTTTCTTGAGTACAGAGAAAATCGTACCGATAGATACATTCACATCAATGTTTGACGAACCATCTAATGGATCAAACAGGAGCAAGTAGTCGCCAGCGCCCTGAACTGGGAGCGGCAACTCCATTTCTTCAGAAGCTAGGCCGGCGAGAGATTTGCACCCCTGCACACCATCAATTAATAAGTCATTAGCAATCACATCCAGTTTTTGCTGAACTTCACCTTGGACATTGCCTGTACCAGCAGAGCCTAATAGGCCAATTAAGGCACCCTGTGCGACCTCATGACTCAGGGTTGAGCAAGTATCTGCAACAGCTACTAAAAGCTCCTGCAAGCCCGCGGGGATGGCTTCACCCTTCACCTTGGTAGATGTCAGGTATTGCTTGAAATTGGTATTAAAAGTACTTGAAGCGCTCAAAAGGAGTTTCTCCGTAGGTGCCATCTAAACGATATTTCTATATGTAGGGTCTATTTTGCCCTGTTCGGTCACGATTTTCTCAAATGTGAGCTGTAAAGGACACCCTTAAGAGAGATTGAGTACCTATAAATCAGTAATTTCCTGTAGATTGATGATAATTTTGATGTTAATATGTACCAAAATTGATGAGATAAATAATGAGAACAACCGTAACAATTGATGATGAACTCTACCAGCGTGGGCTAGAACTTGCAGACCCTGAAATGGATAAGGCTGACCTTTTCCGAGAGGCAATGAGTGTATTCGTCAGAGTTCAAATCGGGAAACGCCTGGCTGCATTAGGTGGGAATGCGCCAGAAATGAAAGCCATCCCCCGTCGCAAGCCAAAGGGCGTTCAATAATCGTGGCAATGGTTTTAGCAGACACCTCGGTCTGGATCTCGCACTTCAGAAAAGGTAATCCATCATTACAGTCTCTCCTAATCAATGACCAGGTCCTTTGTCATCCATTGATTCTTTTAGAGCTTGCATGCGGATCTCCTCCAGCCCCAAGACTGAAAACCTTAAATCAAATGAAAAGTTTGCGTCAAGCGGCAATAGCAACAACAGAGGAAACAATAGATTTTGTTGAGAAAAATAAGTTCTACGAAATGGGCTGCGGAGCAGTTGATGTTTCAATACTTGCATCAACGCTGCTATCAAAAAATGCTGTGCTTTGGACCTTCGATAAAAGTTTACAAGCCTTAGCCATCCAGCTTGATATTGCCTTCAAAGAGAGTTTTCACTAAAAATACCAAATCTCGTTACAACTTAACCTTCCAATTAATCTCCTAATGCTTTTGAAACCACCTCTTTCACATCCGGAGAGAGGGTTTCGCAAGCTGCAACCTGCTTTAGGGCTGCCAGCATGTGATCTTGGTAAGGCTTGGCAAATTGACGCCAGCGATCTAATCCCCTGGCTAAACGAGCGGCAACCTGCGGATTGATTTGGTTTAAGGCCAAAACAGATTCAGCCCAAAATGCATAACCACTGCCGTCTGCCTGATGAAAGCTAGCGGGATTATTCATACAAAAAGCATGAATGACACTGCGAACTCGGTTGGGGTTATTCATTTTGAAGGCTTCATGCTCACGCAAGCGCTTGACCTCATTCAAGGTAGATTCAGCATTTGCAACTGGTGGTCTACTGGCTTGCAATGCAAACCATTTATCAATGACTAAAGCATCATCAGTAAACCGAGTATAAAAATCCTCCAAACAAGTTACCGCCGATTTAGATCCATGAATGACCAAGCCAGCTAAGGCAGCATATCGATCTGTCATGTTGTCAGCATTCTGATATTGGTTGACCGCCATTGGCGCCCAAATCAAAGGATCTGCTTCGAGCAACATACTTAATGCAAGGTTCTTTAATCCACGCTTACCAGCACTAACTGCATCAGGATTAAATGGACCTGGCGTTTGCATCTGCTGATAGAGGGCAGCCCACTCGATGCGCAACTCGCTCGCAATAACGTGGCGAAAAGCACGACGTGCCTTATAAATTTGCTGCGGATCAACACTTGCGCACTGCTCATACAGATAAGTCTCGGCAGGTAATGTCAGCGCCAGATCTTTGAATGCAGGATCTAAGTCCGGATCAGTTAACAAAGTACGATAAGCCTCAATCAGAGCTTTATCGGGCAAGCGATTACCCAGAATCATTTGCATAGCCAGCTTCTGTCCAGCCTCCCAACGATTAAAGGCATCATCATCACTCGAGAACATGGTGAGTAGATCAGCCTCACTTTGATCAAAATCTAACTTAATCGGAGCTGAAAAATTACGATTGATTGATAGCACTGGGCGGCTCACTACCTGATCAAAAGTCCAACTTTGCTGATCTTGGGTCAACTCCAGCAAAGTTTCAATCTGGTCATCTTCAGATGTCAGTAAGCGCATCTTCAGTGGAATATGAAAAAGCTTGCTATCTTTGTGCGCTGTATTTACTGAAGGACTTTGCGTCAAAGTTACTTGATATTGCTTTTTATCCGCATCATAGAATTCTTCTACCTTGACCTGAGGCGTACCAGCCTGGCTGTACCAGTTCTCAAACTGAGAAAGATCACGACCATTGGCATCGGCCATAGCAGCCAAGAAATCATCGCAAGTCACCGCTTGGCCATCATGACGCTGAAAGTACAGATCCATGCCTTTACGGAAACCCTCAATACCCAATAGAGTTTGATACATACGTACTACTTCCGCACCCTTCTCATATACCGTGACGGTGTAGAAATTATTGATCTCTTGGTATTCATCTGGACGAATTGGATGCGCCATCGGACCTGCATCTTCAGGGAACTGCAATTGACGCAATAAACGCACATCTTCAATACGCTTTACTGCCCTACCGGACTCGCTACCCATTTGATCGGCAGAGAATTCTTGATCACGAAATACAGTCAAGCCTTCTTTAAGAGAAAGCTGAAACCAATCCCTGCAAGTAACTCGATTACCAGTCCAGTTGTGGAAGTACTCATGAGCCACTACGCTCTCGATATTGGCAAAGTCGGCATCGGTTGCAGTCTCTGCTTGAGCGAGGACAAATTTGGTATTGAAAATATTCAGGCCCTTGTTCTCCATCGCGCCCATATTGAAATCACCCACTGCCACAATCATGAAGCGCTCGAGATCCAACTCAAGGCCATAGCGTTTCTCGTCCCAACGAATTGAGGCTATTAAGGAATCCATCGCGTGACGGGTCTTTTTCAAGTCATGCGGCTCAACCCAAATCTGTAGCAACTTTTTTGCGCCACTGCCTGTAGTGATGGTTTCTTCTATGCATTCCAGCTTTCCAGCGACCAAGGCAAATAAGTAAGACGGCTTTGGAAATGGATCTTCCCAAACAGCGCTATGCCAACCATTCGGTAATTTTTCGGCACTAATTAGGTTGCCATTCGATAACAACACTGGGCACTCTGACTCGCGAGCACGAAGAGTCACGCGATAACGCGCCATCACATCCGGTCTATCGAGGAAGTAGGTAATCTTTCTGAATCCCTCAGCCTCGCACTGGGTAAAGAAATTCCCATTGGAAACATATAAACCCATAAGCGAGGTATTTTTCTCAGGCACACAGACGCAGATAATCTCAACAATGAAGGCTTGCTTACCTTCATTGGGCAATGCATGGACAGTCAGCGTTTCTGGACTCAGCTCAAACTGGCGATGGGCCTCACCATTAATGCGTAAACTCACGAACTCGAGTTCATAGCCCTGCAACACTAAAGGCGCACCAGCCTGATGACCAGCACTAGGCAGCACTTCTAGGCGACTCTTCACTATCGTCCTAGCGGGATCTAAAGCAATATCCAGCTCAACTTGTGAAAAGGTGTAATTGGGAGCACGGTATTCGAGCCTGCGAAAGCTCTGTGGCAGATCAGTTTTCATAGGGTAATTTTAAGCCCCATGGAAAAATTCGACTTAACCCCAAATCAGGGTAGCAATACCAATTGCGATGAAGGTTACAGCGGCTACCGCATGTACCCACCTAATGGGCATACGTTTGGTGAATTTTTGTCCAATCCAAACTGCTGGGGCATTGGCCAACATCATCCCCAAAGTAGTGCCTACCGTCACAGAAAAGACATCAGAATATTTTGCACCCAAAGCAATTGTGGCAATCTGGGTCTTATCCCCCATCTCAGCCAAGAAAAAGAGCCCAACCGTCAGCATAAACACCTGAAAGGCTTTATCGGCCACCTTTGATCCAGCTGCATCATCAATATGATCAGGCACCAAGAGCCAAAGGCCAATTCCCAAAAAGCTCAGACCCAAGATCCACTTGAGGAGATCTGGGCTCATAAAAGTGGTGAGCCAATGCCCCAGTAATGCCGCACAAGCATGATTGGCAATGGTTGCGACAAATATCCCACCAATAATGGCGAGCGCCTGCTTTGGGTAGCGTGCAGCCAACATCAAGGAGAGTAGTTGGGTTTTATCGCCCATCTCAGCGAGAGCAACTACACCGGTAGAAAGTGCTAATGCAGATAAGTCCATTCTTAGAATAATAGAGGAAAGCTTGGGGGCCCCGGCCCCCAAGACATTCAAGCTAAAAGACTGTACTGAAACTACTAGGCCACCAATAACTCTTCGGCCGGTACAAAGTCGACTTTCTGCGCTTTAGCTACCGGCTCAGAGGTGAGGCTACCTCGATGCACACTCAATCCATTCCGCAAGTGATGGTTGTGTGACAGTGCTTTCATCATTCCACTATTTGCCAAAGCCTCAATAAATGGGTAAGTTGCGTTCGTCAAAGCAAAGGTCGAGGTTCTAGCAACGGCTCCTGGCATATTCGCAACACAGTAATGCAACACGCCATCTACGATAAATGTAGGATCTGCATGGGTAGTCGCTTTAGATGTCTCAAAGCAACCACCTTGGTCAATTGCTACATCTACCACCACTGCACCCACCTTCATTTTGCGCACCATTTCGCATGTAACCAGCTTTGGTGCTGCGGCGCCAGGCAACAACACGGCACCAATGACGACATCTGCTTCACAAACCTCGAGCTCCACCAACAGTGGGTCTGCGTAAAAGGTTCTCACACGATTGCCGTAGAGCATATCAATCTGCCTTAGACAATCAATATTGCGATCAAAGATGCAAACATCTGCACCCATACCAACTGCCATCTGCAAAGCATTGCGCCCTACAACTCCCGCACCTAATATGACCACTTTTGCAGGTGCCACTCCAGGTACACCCGCCATCAAGATACCTAAGCCTCCATTTGTTTTTTCTAAATGCGAAGCCGCAGCCTGAATTGACATCCTGCCTGCAACTTCACTCATTGGGGCTAACAACGGTAACGCACCACTACAGGAGGTAACCGTCTCGTAGGCAATGCAACTTGCGCCTGAGGCAAGCAATGCCTTGGTCTGCTGGGGATCCGGCGCCAAATGCAAATAGGTAAACAGGATTTGATCTTCGCGTAACATCGAGCATTCTTGTGGCTGAGGCTCTTTTACCTTCACCACCATCTCTGCTTTTGCAAACACCTCGGCAGCGCTATTGATCAAAGTAGCTCCAGCCAGGCGATACAACTCATCACTCAAACCAATCTGCTCACCTGCTCCACGCTGGATTAAAACGGAGTGACCCTGTTTACACAAGCCTCTCACATTGCCTGGAGTTAAGCCAACACGAAATTCATTATTTTTTACTTCTTGAGGTACGCCAACAATCATTTATGTCTCCTTATTTGAATTCACGACTCAGTTTTGTTTTGCGATG
>JBJOEU010000079.1:0-5960 GCA_046049115.1 Pseudomonadota bacterium | reverse complement strand
ATCCCAAAGGCGTTGGCCCATCAAAATGATTTCCGCATCGATATCTGGTCCAGCAAAGCCCATCGCCTCAATACCAAATTGATGGAACTGGCGATAGCGGCCGCGTTGTGGGCGCTCATGGCGGAACATCGGCCCGGTGTACCAAAGACGCTTTGGCCCCTCGTACAGTAAATTGTTTTCAACTACGGCGCGCACGACAGCGGCAGTACCTTCTGGACGCAATGTGAGCTGCTCACCATTCAAACGGTCTTCAAACGAATACATCTCTTTTTCAACAATATCGGTGACTTCTCCAATGCCGCGCTGGAACACTGCAGTCGCCTCGACAATCGGAGTGCGCAAGAATTCATAACCGTAGGCGCGCGTGAGATCACGCAGAACATGCTCTAAATGTGTCCACTGCGCAGCATCCGCTGGCAAGAGATCATTCATGCCGCGTACGCCATTAATTTTTTGAATCTTTTGCGCTTTAGCTGGGTTTGCCTGGTCAGTCATGTGCTTGGGTCAATTTCTTTTTTATTATTGTTGTATTTGCTTGCTGTGGTTTTTGTCTTACTTTTGTCTTACTTTTGTTTTGTTTTTATTTAGGAGCGTAATTCAGCTTGACGTACTCATCAACAATCACCTGAAACTCTTGAGCAATATTCTCGCCGCGCAAGGTTTTTACTTTGACGCCATCCACGAATACCGGTGCGGCAGGAGTCTCGCCAGTGCCTGGCAATGAGATACCAATATTGGCGTGCTTACTCTCCCCGGGGCCATTGACAATACAACCCATCACAGCGACATTCATTGCCTCAACACCCGGATGGGTTTTTTTCCATACCGGCATTTGCTGACGCAGATACGATTGAATATTAGCTGCTAGTTCTTGAAAAGTAGTACTCGTTGTTCTGCCACATCCCGGACAAGCAATCACCATGGGTGTGAAATTACGCAATCCCATCGTTTGCAAAATCTCTTGAGCCACAATGATTTCATTCTCTCGTGGCGCGCCAGGGTCAGGCGTTAAGGAAACTCGAATGGTGTCGCCAATGCCCTCTTGTAACAAGATGCCCAATGCAGCAGTTGAAGAAACAATCCCTTTGCTTCCCATACCTGCCTCGGTTAACCCTAAGTGCAATGGGTAGTCTGAACGATTAGAGAGGTCACGATACACCGCCACCAAATCTTGGACATTGCTGACTTTGCATGACAGGATAATTTGGTTTGGATTCATGCCAAACTCCACTGCTTTTTCAGCGGACTGCAAAGCTGACTGAATCAAAGCCTCAATCATGACTTCTTGTGCAGTCTTAGGAACTGGCAGTGCTGCATTAGCATCCATGATGCTAGCAAGCAAGTCTTGATCCAAGCTGCCCCAGTTCACGCCAATCCGAACCGGCTTGTCGTAGGTACAGGCTGCCTCAATCATTTGCGCAAATTGCGGATCACGTTTAGCGCCCTTGCCTACATTACCGGGATTGATTCGATACTTTGATAAAGCCTTGGCACACTCGGGGTAATCTTTTAATAGGGTATGACCGTTGTAGTGAAAGTCACCAATCAACGGCACTAAAACATCCATCTTATCTAACTGTTCACGAATGTAGGGAACTGCTGCAGCTGCAGCTGGCGTATCCACAGTAATACGCACCATCTCCGAACCAGCGCGAGCCAACTCTTTAATCTGGATAGCGGTACCGACTGCATCAGCAGTATCGGTATTGGTCATCGATTGCACACGTACTGGCGCGTTACCACCAATCGTAATAATGTTAGTTTTCCAAGCAACCGTTGCTTGACGTGTCTCCCGCTTTGGCGATGGACCTAATGGCAGCTTTGGAGAATTGCTAGATGTATCACTCATAGGACTCTTTTATGAAATTAGTCGTCTAATCTTTTAAGCCATTGCACTGGGTGCGCGGTTTGGTACTCTTGCTCTTCTTCATCATCGTCAAGACTATCAGTTGCATCATCTTGACCTAAATTGATCTGCTTGTCATGTACGGCACGCTCACGCACTCTAGTACGATCAACCACATCACCCGCTAACTGACCACAGGCTGCAGCAATATCATCGCCACGGGTTTTGCGTACCGTAGCCACCATACCCGCATCTAACAAGATGCTGGCAAAGGCATGAACACGCTGCGCTGATGAGCGCTTTAATCCAGATTCTGGGAAAGGATTAAATGGAATCAGATTGATTTTGCACTTAATGTTTGCCAATAAGCGTACCAACTCTTTAGCCTGGATGTCAGAGTCATTGACGCCATCGAGCATGCAATATTCAAAGGTTAAGAAATCTCTTGGGGCAAAAGGTAAATACCGTTCGCACGCAGCAAGCAATTCTCTTAAGGGATATTTTTGATTGAGCGGAACGAGTTGATCTCGTAGCTTGTCGTTTGGCGCATGCAAGGATACTGCCAATGCGACTGGGCAATCTTGTGCCAAGCGATCAATCATCGGCACTACACCAGAGGTAGATAGCGTCACGCGACGACGCGATAAACCATAAGCCCTGTCATCAAGCATTAAACGCAAAGCAGTCACTACGTTGTCGTAGTTGAGCAAGGGCTCACCCATACCCATCAGGACCACATTAGAGATCACGCGACCTGTGTGCTCCCAACCTGGGGTGGGGTATTTCTCAATACGGCGAACTGCATTCGGATCCGTGCGGAGTAAATGCTCAGCAAACCAGAGTTGGCCAATGATTTCACCAGCAGTGAGATTGCGTGAGAAGCCTTGATGCCCTGTTGAGCAAAAACGGCAATTGACTGCGCAACCAGCCTGAGATGAAATACACAAAGTGCCTCGATCATCTTCAGGAATAAATACGGACTCGACAGCATTTCCGGCGCCAACATCCAGCAACCACTTACGGGTACCGTCAGCTGCATGCTCATCTTTAATGACTGGGAGGGAAAGGACTTCCGCCTTATCAAGCAAGGTTGCTCTAAAGCTTTTTGCTAAATCACTCATGTCGTTGATATCAGAAACACCACGCTGGTGTATCCATTGCATGAGTTGCTTGGCCCGAAAGGGCTTTTCATTCAACCCCGCGACATACGCTGCCATTTGGTCAGCGTCAAAATCTAAGAGATTTACGCGCGGGGAGGTCAATGCGCCTACTTATTAAATAGGTTATTCGTTAGCAATCGAGAATTAACGATTGAAAACGTTCATGCCAGCGAAGAAGAATGCAACTTCGACAGCAGCAGTTTCAGGAGCATCAGAGCCGTGAACAGCGTTTGCATCGATGCTGTCAGCGAAGTCAGCACGAATAGTGCCAGCATCAGCCTTCTTAGGATCAGTAGCGCCCATCAAGTCACGGTTCTTAGCAATTGCGCCTTCGCCTTCTAATACCTGAATCATCACAGGACCAGAAATCATGAAGCTCACCAAATCTTTAAAGAAAGGACGTGCTGCATGAACAGCGTAGAACTGCTCAGCTTCAGCTTGTGACAAATGCGCCATTCTGGACGCAACAATCTTCAAACCAGCAGACTCGAAACGGTCATAGATCTTGCCGATCACGTTTTTTGCTACAGCGTCAGGTTTGATGATAGAAAGGGTGCGTTCAATAGCCATGTAAAACTCCAATAGTGATTTCAAAGATTTTGCCGAATTGGCGCTGATTTGGGTCCAGAGAGAAGACCTCCCCTACTTCCTACAACGCGCCAGGATATCGGCGACCCCCAAATTATACATCGGCTGACCGTATTTACCCTGATCTGAGCGTGGCTAAGCCATTGAATTTACAGGGCATAACCCTTCAATTTGTAGTTCTTTTCATGGGGGGCTTGAAATTACCCTATTTTGTCTATACTTACTGACAACAGTCCCTTGTGGGCTTATGTATTTACTTTGAAAAAAGGAGTCAATATGAGCGATCTTAACTCTTACGGCTTTGGGCAAACTGGCTCGATTAGCACCCCTCAAGTACGCAACCGCGTACTGCGCAATACTTACGCCCTTTTGGCGCTCTCAATGGTTCCGACTGTCATCGGCGCATGGCTCGGAGTTGCTTTTGGGCTGAACTTCATGGCGGGCAGTCCTTTTCTAGGCTTCATCGTCTTTATGGCAATTGCTTTTGGCTTCTTTTGGGCGATTGAGAAAAACAAAGACACTGGAGCAGGAGTTCTGTTGCTTTTAGGTTTTACCTTCTTTATGGGCATCATGATGTCCGGCCTAGTGGGTTACACCCTCAATAGCTACAGCAATGGCGCTACCTTGATCATGTTGGCCTTTGGCGGAACAGCTGCAATTTTTGCTGTTATGGCCTCCATTGCTACTGTGAGCAAGAGCGACTTCTCAGGCATGGGCAAATGGTTGATGGTAGGTGTACTGCTCTTGATCGTGGCTTCATTAGCCAATATCTGGTTGCAACTACCTGCTTTGATGCTCACTGTGATGGTTCTCGCAATTGCGATCTTCTCAGCTTTCATCTTGGTTGACGTACAGCGCATCATCAACGGTGGCGAGACTAACTACGTGATGGCTACTTTAGCTATTTACCTAGATGTCTATAACGTCTTCACCAACTTGCTCGCACTTTTGGGCATTGTGGGTGGTAACAGAGACTAAGCACTAGTCGAGTTTCAATAGAAAAGGCACTTGCGGGTGCCTTTTTCTTTATCTCGATATTTCCTCTGAAGCTCTCAGGACCTTTCAAACACCGCCATCGACTCCACATGTGATGTGTGAGGGAACATATTGACGATACCCGCACTCTTGAGAATATAGCCTGCTTGATGACACAAAATCTCTGTATCTCTAGCTAGAGTCTTAGGATTACAGGAGACATAGACAATGCGTTGGGGTGGCAGATCACTGCCTTGCTCATGCAATTGAGCCAAGGCCTGGCAGATCTCCATGGCACCTTCACGCGGTGGATCCATTAACCAGCGTTCAGCCCTACCCCATGAGGCAATCGTTTCTGTTGTCACTTCAAACAAATTACTTTGCATAAAGCTGGTTTTATCAGCAAGCTGATTGTGCTCTGCATTTGTCTTAGCTCTCGTAGTCAAGCTTTCTAGGCCTTCAATGCCTATGACGGTGTTTGCTCGTCTTGCAAGCGGTAAGGTGAAGTTGCCTATGCCGCAGAATAAGTCGAGCACTCGATCGCTTGCCTGAACATCTAAGAGACGAATTGCTCTACTGACCAAGGCACGATTCATCATGTGATTGACCTGCGTGAAATCCGCCGGCTTAAAGGGCATCTCGATTTCAAACTCGGGCAGACGGTAGCAAAGCTTGCCGGTTAATGGGTAGAACGGTGCAACGGTTTCTATGCCTTTGGGCTGCAACCAAACCCAGACCTGATGCTGATCTGCAAAGTCTCTGAGTAATTGTTCATCTGCCGGCGTTAGTGGCAGGAGGTTTCTGAAAACCAAGGCAGTAACGGGCTTTGCTTTTTTGGGATCATCTGAATTCGGATCCTCGGGCTCACCTACAGCGATTTCAATTTGCGGCATGCGATCCACAATCGATAATCCCATCACCAATTTACGCATCTCTGGCAACAAATCAGAAACATGCTTAGGCAAAATCTCGCAAGCGGTCATATCGGCAACATAGCCACTCTTACCTTCATGAAAGCCAATTAATACTGTGCCTTTTTTAATGGAGCGATTCACAGCACTTAAACGCGCACGATGGCGATATTCCCAAGTGGGACCGCCCATTGGGCGCAAAATTTCTCCGGGCTTTACTTTGGCAATGTGTTGCAGATCGTCCAGCGATCATCTGGAACTGCCGTGAAGTCGCGCGGTTTCGGACTGGGATCCGACCTCGAGGCGACGCTCGCGCTGAACCCGGCGACTGGCGTCACGATCTTCCCCAATGGGCGCGCCGACCGCGCTCTCGATGTGACCGTCGCGGGGAATGGGGTGCAGTTCGTGGTTCGTCGGACCGCGACAGGTATCGTGAGGCGCCAGTGACGGTGGGACGTGCTCGTGCGCGCCGCGGGATCT
>JBJOEU010000078.1:0-6940 GCA_046049115.1 Pseudomonadota bacterium | reverse complement strand
CGCAATGCAATGCCGAAGATGGTATTAATTGGCGATATTGCTGGTGATGATGAAGAGGCGGTAGCGGCTGCGACTAGTGAAGTTGTGCGTATGGCCAACAATCGTGTAGGCGAAGGTTTTGTGGCGGTTAGTGCTGAGTCGCGTAAAAAGTTTTGGTTAGATCGTGCCCGTACTGCAGCGATTGCTCGCCACACCAATGCTTTTAAGATTAATGAAGATGTCGTCATTCCACTGCCGCGCATGGGTGAGTACACCAACGGTATCGAGCGTATCAACATTGAGCTCTCCCTCAAAAATAAGTTACAGGTATTAGATGGTCTCAAAGCTTTCCTAAAAAAGAGTGCACTGCCACTTGGTAAGAACGATGAGGACTATGAAATCCCCAGCGCTGAAATTTTGGGTGATCGCGTCCAGCAAGCTCTTGAACTAATTGATAAGGTGGGGGCGCGTTGGTCAGATTGGCTGACGCAGATGGATACGTATTTCCCAGATCTACAGAATTACAGCTTGCGTTCCTCCTGGAAGACAGAAGTGCGCGCTGAACTCAGAATCATTTTTGGTGGCATAGCATTTGAACCCATCCTCAATGAACTGGAATCTATTCATAAAAATATTTTGCGTAAGCGCGTATTTATAGCGCTACATATGCACGCTGGTGATGGTAATGTCCATACCAACATACCGGTAAATTCAGATGACTACGAGATGCTGCAAGATGCTCATCGCGCTGTTGATCGGATTATGAAATTGGCCCGCTCATTAGATGGTGTGATATCTGGTGAGCACGGTATTGGTATTACTAAGCTTGAGTACCTGACTGAGGCTGAGCTAAAAGACTTCCGCGCTTACAAAATGCGCGTGGATCCTGAGGGTCGCTTCAATAAAGGCAAGTTAATGCCACATGCGGATCTCAGCATTGCTTATACGCCAAGCTTTGGTTTGATGGGCCACGAGTCCATCATCATGCAGCAAAGTGATATTGGTGCGATTGCTGATAGCGTGAAAGATTGTTTGCGTTGCGGTAAGTGCAAGCCGGTCTGCTCTACACATGTACCGCGTGCTAATTTACTGTACAGCCCACGTGACAAAATTTTGGCAACCTCTTCGTTAATTGAAGCCTTCTTGTATGAAGAGCAAACGCGCCGTGGTGTATCGATTCGCCATTGGGAAATGTTTGATGACGTTGCAGCACATTGCACTGTATGCCATAAATGTTTAACGCCTTGCCCTGTCAACATTGATTTTGGTGAGGTCTCCATGAACATGCGTAACTTGTTGCGCAAGATGGGTCAGCAACGCTTCAATCCAGGAACAGCGGCATCGATGATGTTCTTAAATGCTACCGATCCCGATACGATCAACTTGCTTCGTAAGACCATGATTGGTTGGGGTTACAAGCTCCAGCGCTTGGGTAATGATGTATTCCGTCAGTTTGCGCGCAAACAAACTGCGCACCCACCCGCTACAGTAACCAAGCCGAATATTAAAGAGCAGGTTATTTTCTTTGTAAATAAGAAGATGCCTGGTAATTTGCCGAAGAAAACTGCACGTGCACTCTTGGATATTGAGGATGCGAATTACGTACCGATTATCCGAGATCCAAAAACAACCTCCGCGGACACTGAAGCTGTGTTCTATTTTCCAGGTTGTGGTTCTGAGCGCTTGTTCTCGCAGGTAGGTTTAGCTACGCAAGCGATGTTGTGGAATGTGGGCGTGCAAACAGTACTGCCCCCAGGCTACCTCTGCTGCGGCTATCCACAACGTGGCAATGGCGACTTTGATAAAGCAGAAAAGATGATTACGGATAACCGTGTTCTCTTTCATCGCGTAGCCAATACTCTCAATTACTTGGATATCAAGACTGTTGTAGTTTCATGTGGCACTTGTTATGACCAGTTGGCGGGTTACCAGTTCGAACAGATCTTCCCGGGTTGCCGCATTATTGATATTCATGAGTATTTGTTGGAGAAGGGCGTCAAGCTTTCGAATGTGACTGGTGTGAAGTATATGTATCACGATCCATGCCACTCACCAATGAAGTTGCAAGACCCTCTCAAGACGGTGAATGAGCTGATTCAGTCGGAAGATGGCAAAGCCATTCAGAAGAATGATCGATGCTGTGGAGAGTCTGGAACTCTTGCGGTGACACGTCCTGATATTTCAACCCAGGTGCGTTTCCGTAAGCAAATTGAGATGGAGAAGGCTGCCAACGAATTGCGCAAAGATGATTTCACTGGTGAGGTCAAAGTACTCACTAGTTGCCCATCTTGTCTGCAAGGCCTTACTCGCTTTGATGCTGATAGTGACACCACTGCCGATTACATCGTGGTTGAAATGGCGCAAAAATTGTTAGGTCCTGATTGGATGCAAGATTACGTTGCTAAGGCAAATCAAGGTGGTATTGAGAGGGTATTAGTTTAATGATTCCAACTAATGTTGTAGTGCATCAGCAGTCAAAAGTGCTAGAGCTCTCTTATGAGAATGGCAACACCTTTCGTTTACCTTTTGAATTTTTAAGGGTGGTATCTCCTTCTGCTGAAGTACAGGGTCACGGCCCTGGGCAGGAGACTTTACAAACCGGTAAGCGTGAAGTGTTGATAGCGAATATTGAGCCAGTGGGTCACTACGCCCTCAAACCCTCCTTTTCTGATGGACATGATTCTGGTTTGTACTCTTGGGATTACCTGCAATTTTTATGCGAGAACCAAGAAGCATTATGGAAAGAGCACTTGGATAAACTAGCTGCTGCTGGTTTAGATCGTGATGCTCCGATGAGTGTTGCTGGAGGTAAATCTTGTGGCAGCCATTAACCATCATTTCAGTTAAGCAAAGAAGAATATGACCAAGACCCATTTTGGATACCAAAGCGTCGATGAAGCTGAAAAAGCAGGTAAGGTCGCAGAGGTATTTCATTCTGTAGCGAGTAAATATGACGTCATGAATGATTTGATGTCATTTGGACTGCATCGCTTGTGGAAAAAAGTCACGATTGCTCGTGCTCAAGTTCGTCCCGGTCAAAAAGTATTGGATATTGCTGGTGGCACAGGTGACTTAGCTGCTGCATTTGCGCGCGCAGCAGGCTGGGGTCATCATTCTGAAGCTCAGGTATGGTTAAGTGACATCAATGCCTCCATGTTGGGAGTTGGTCGTGATCGCCTTCTCGATCGGGGAATGGCTTTACCCTGCGTTCAGTTCGATGCGGAGAAAATTCCTTTTCCAGCGAATCACTTTGATGTGGTGACAGTGGCGTTTGGCTTGCGAAACATGACCCATAAAGATGTTGCTTTGGCAGAGATGCTCAGAGTCATTAAGCCTGGCGGTCGAGTTTTGGTGCTGGAATTCTCAAAACCGGATCCCTTTTTAGGGCCGATCTACGATACCTACTCATTTAAGGTCTTGCCTTGGTTAGGTGAAAAGATTGCCCAAGATTCTGAAAGCTATCGCTACCTGGCGGAATCTATTCGGATGCACCCAGATGCTCAGGCCCTTAAAGACATCATGTTGGGAGTGGGTTTTGATGAGGTGGATACCCACAGAATGTCTGGGGGTATCGTTGCGCTGCATATTGGTATTAAATACTAGTGATTTTGTAGCTTTTGCTAGTCAAGAATTAAAGCAGTTCTATAGGGGATAAAAAAATATGAATAAGCATTTTTTCAAAGCAGTTCTGTTAAGTCTTAGCCTAGTATTTGCTACCGTTGGTCATGCCAATGCTGCCCGTTTAGGTAGTGGTAAAAGTGTTGGCAAGGCACCAAGTGCACCAATGCAAAAACAAGCCACTCCTGCTCAAAAGCCAACCCAACAAGCTCAACCAGCAGCACCGGCTGCAGCCCCTCAAGCACCAGCACCAAGTCGCTTCGGTGGTATGGGCGGCATCTTAGGTGGCTTAGCCGCAGGTCTTGGTATTGGCTTCCTCTTATCTCATCTTGGCTTAGGTGAGGGTGCATCTTCATTGATCACTGGGTTACTGATTGCAGCGCTGGCTGGCTTTGCCATCATGTTCATCATGAGAAAAATGATGCCTGCTTTATCTGGTGCCAATAAAAGCCCTCAAATGACTTCGCAAGGTATGCAGCGTAGCAATCTAGACCAAGCGCCAAGACAAGAGCCTGCGTTTACACCAGCTGCTAGTGCATTTGGTGGCGTTGCCACTGAGCCTGCACCATTTCAATCAACCCTGCCGCCAGGGTTTGATGAGTACGCATTTTTGGATAATGCAAAACAGTTTTTTTCAGGCCTACAAAAGGCATGGGATCAGGGTGATTTAGCTGCGTTACGTGAGTACACCACTCCAGAGATGTTTGCCACGATTGAGCAAGATCTGGCTGGACGCGCTGACAGCGCCAATCAAACCGATGTAGTGACGCTGAATGCACAGTTACTCGGGATTGAGACGGCTGACAACACGTATTACTGTAGCGTACAGTTCACCGGCATGATTCGTGAACAAGTAGGCGCACAGGCAAATAACTTCTCTGAAGTTTGGAACCTCAGCAAGCCGGTAAGCGGCCCTGGAGGCTGGGTACTAGCGGGTATCTCCCAGTTAGTTTAAGCTTGTAGTACTTTCCACTGAAAGCCCGCACTTGTGCGGGTTTTTTACACTGATGAACACCGTATCCCCCACTACTCACCATATCGCAGCGTCTGCCGCTTGCCGAGGAATAAATCATGTCCTCAAGGCTGAGCCATGGGCTATGGGGGAGTTGGCACGCCATGCTGGCAAAGTCATTTTGCTCAGTTTGCCGATTGGGCAACTCTTTTTTGAGATAGCGCCCGAGGGGTTCTTGCTTGCCTTAACTCATGCGGATACCCCGTCACTAGAGTTAGAGGTTTCCCCTGAAGCATTGAGTGCTTTAGCTGGTGGCTCTGGCAACTTGCGAGAGCAAGCAATGAAGTCGGTGAAGATTACTGGCGATGCCGACTTGGCGCAGTTATTGGGTCGCTTAGTGGGTCAAGTTCGATGGGAGTACGAGGAAGATCTGGCGCGTTTCATTGGCGATGCACCTGCAAACTTTGCCGTAAGCCAAGGCAAGAAATTCATTTCTGCTGGGAAATCTGCGGCGACCGATTTACTGGAAAATGTAATTGAGTATGTCAGTGAAGAAAGAAAAGTACTTTTGAATAAACGAGATTTTTTAATTCGTAAGAATGAATTAAGTGTGTTGCGTGATGCGGTTGATCGTCTAGACAAACGTATCCAACTTTTAGAGCGAAAAGGTTAATCATTGTGCGTCGTTTAGCTCGCCTCTATTTTATTTTTTTTACTGCATGGCGTTATGGCTTACTGCCGCTTCTACGCGATATTCTGAAGCCTGGTATTGCTCGTGGCTTCTTAACCATTCTTTGCTGGGTATCACCTGGGCAATCGCTACCTAGAGGTGAGCGCATTCGTTTGACCTTAGAAGCGCTTGGTCCGATCTTCGTCAAATTTGGACAAGTGCTTTCTACTCGACGTGATTTGTTGTCAGAAGATATTGCCAATGAATTGGCAAAGCTGCAAGATCAAGTGCCACCGTTTTCCAACGCAGAATCACGACTCTTAATTGAGAAGGCGCTTGGTTTACCGATTGAAGAAGTGTTTATTAGTTTTGATGCAACTCCGGTAGCTAGCGCTTCTGTTGCTCAAGTGCATTTTGGAACTTTACGTGCCACTGAGAGGCATCCAGAGTGGAATGGGCGAGAAGTTGCGATCAAGGTATTGCGTCCAGGCATTCTCCCGGTGATTGAGAGCGATATTGCTTTAATGTATGACCTGGCAAAAGTGATTGAAAAATTATCTTCTGATGGCCGTCGTTTAAAGCCAACGGAAAACGTTGCTGAGTTTGATAGACATCTGCATGATGAGCTCGACCTCATGCGTGAGGCTGCTAATGCCAGTCAGCTAAGCATGATTCCAGAAATGTATTGGGATTTATGTCACACCAATGTGATTGTCATGGAAAAAATGAACGGTATATCTATCGGTCGTTTTGATGAATTACGTGCTGCTGGAGTGGATTTCAAAAAATTAGCGGCAGAGGGTGTGGAGATATTTTTTACCCAAGTATTCGAACATGGTTTTTTCCACGCAGATATGCATCCTGGAAATATCATGATCAGTTTGGAGCCAGATAGTTTTGGGCGATTCATTTCTTTGGATTTCGGAATTGTTGGCGCATTAAGTGAGACCGATAAAAACTACTTAGCACTCAACTTCTTAGCCTTCTTTAATCGAGACTACCGGCGCGTAGCAGAACTGCATGTGGAATCTGGCTGGGTGCCTCCAGATACCCGGGTGGAAGAATTAGAGGGTGCGGTACGCTCCGTTTGCGAGCCTTACTTTGATCGACCTCTAAAAGATATTTCTTTGGGCATTGTTCTGGTGCGTTTGTTCCAAACATCGCGTCGTTTTAAGGTCGAAGTACAGCCACAACTGTCGCTGCTATCAAAGACATTGCTCAATGTGGAGGGTTTGGCACGTGAATTAGATCCCGATCTTGATCTTTGGCAGACTGCAAAGCCGATTTTGGAAAAATGGATCAGTAGGCAGCTGGGTTGGCGTGGTTTGGTTGAGGGATTAAAAAGCGAGGCGCCTTCTTGGGCGAAGATACTGCCAACCTTGCCCCGCCTGATTGCAGAGAGTTTGGCCCAAGGGCGCGGCCCGCAAAGAGACCAAAATGCTGAATTAGAGGTCTTAAAAGGCCTTTTAATGCAGGAAAGGCGGACTCATCGCCTTTTGGTGGGGGCTTTGTTGTTTGCGGGTGGCTTCTTAGCTGGGATTCTGATAATCGGCCTTGGTCTTTACTAGACTGTCGCCGGCTTCCGCTTAAACCGCTAAAATGCCAGGTTAGGCAAAGCGTAAGCGTGGGCAAATGAAAAAATACTTTATCGCAGGCATTCTGGTGTGGGCACCGATGTCAATCACCATTTGGGTGATTGCATGGGGATTGGGTCTGCTCGA
>JBJOEU010000077.1:0-6068 GCA_046049115.1 Pseudomonadota bacterium | reverse complement strand
GCAATGGCTACGATGGATACCATCAAGTTGTTTGGCGGCGAGCCAGCAAACTTCTTGGACGTTGGTGGTGGCGCAACTGCAGAGAAGGTGACAGAAGCTTTCAAGATCATGCTCAAGAACAAGAGCGTTGAAGCAATTTTGGTCAATATTTTCGGTGGCATTATGCGTTGCGACGTGATTGCTGACGGCGTAGTTACAGCATGTAAGGCAGTGAACTTGACTGTACCTTTGGTTGTGCGCATGAAGGGTACCAATGAGGAGCTGGGCAAGAAGATTCTTGCGGACTCTGGTTTACCAATCATCAGCGCCGATTCAATGGCAGAAGCTGCTACTAAGGTAGTTGCTGCTGTTGCGAAAAACAAATAATCAAGGAAATCAATATGTCTATTTTGGTAAATAAAAATACTAAAGTAATTACTCAAGGTATTACTGGTAAGACTGGCCAATTCCATACAGAAAAATGCCAGGAATACGCAAACGGTAAAAACTGTTTTGTTGCTGGAGTGAATCCTAAAAAAGCTGGCGAGTCTATTTTCAATATTCCAATTTATGGAACGGTAAAAGAAGCCGCTCAGCAAACTGGTGCCACTACTTCTGTAATTTATGTTCCGCCTCCTGGCGCTGCTGCTGCTATTTGGGAAGCTGTTGAAGCTGATCTCGATTTTGTGATTTGTATCACTGAAGGTATTCCAGTCAAAGACATGCTGGAAGTGCGCAACAAGATGCTTGCAAAAGAGGCTGCAGGTGGCAAGAAGACTTTATTACTTGGTCCAAATTGCCCTGGGATCATTACGCCAGATGAAATCAAAATCGGCATCATGCCTGGCCACATTCATAAAAAAGGCCGTATTGGGGTAGTGAGCCGTTCTGGTACTTTGACATATGAGGCGGTTGGTCAATTGACAGCGATCGGTTTAGGCCAGTCCACTGCGGTAGGCATTGGTGGTGACCCAATCAATGGCTTAAAGCATATTGATGTGATGCGCATGTTTAACGAAGATCCAGATACGGATGCGGTTATCATGATCGGTGAAATCGGTGGTCCAGACGAAGCTGAAGCAGCGCGCTGGTGCAAGGCCAACATGAAGAAGCCGATTGTTGGCTTTATCGCTGGCGTAACAGCGCCTCCTGGAAAACGTATGGGCCATGCTGGCGCATTGATTTCTGGTGGTGCAGATACGGCGGATGCAAAGCTTGCGGTGATGGAAGAATGTGGCTTTAAAGTAACAAGAAATCCATCAGAAATGGCAGCTTTACTCAAAGCCATGTTGTAATGACGCTTTGCGAAAGGGATGCTTGAGGGCATCTCTTTCTGTAGTACCTGTGGTTAAAACATAAAAATATAAGAGGATGACATGGAGTTTTTAACAATGCTAGATTGGTCTGTCGTTGCGCAGATCATCTTGATCGATATTCTGTTGGGCGGTGATAACGCAGTAGTCATTGCCTTAGCTTGCAGAAATTTACACCCAAATCAGCGTCGTAAGGGCATCTTATGGGGAACAGCGGGTGCGATTATTTTGCGTATTGTGCTGGTTGCCTTCGCAGTTACTTTGCTGCAGATTCCTTTCCTGAAGTTTGTTGGCGCTCTTGCGCTTCTGTGGATTGGTTATAAGTTGATGGTGGATACAGGTGGTGAAGAGGGTCATGATCTTCAAGCGCCTGATAAGTTATTTGCAGCCATCAAGACCATCATCATTGCGGACATCGTGATGAGTCTAGATAACGTTCTGGCGATTGCTGGTGCTGCTGGTCAGGTGGATGATCAAGCCCATCAGCTTGGATATATCGTCTTTGGTTTATTGGTTTCTGTACCGCTCATCATTGGTGGCAGCCGCATCGTTTTGTATCTCATCGATCGTTTCCCAATTATTGTGACGGCTGGTGCCGGCTTACTGGGCTGGATTGCTGGCGGTATGATGCTTTCCGATCCTGGCGTGATTAAGTACTTTGGGGCTGGAGTTGAAGCTTATAGCTTGATGGCAGGTGCTGTAGGTGCTATTGGTGTCATGGCACTTGGAGAGCTTGCGAAGCGAAGCGCTAAAAAAGCGTAATTATTTCCTTTCAAGTAAATCAGAAAAGCCGGCCTTAAAAGCCGGCTTTTCTTGCATTTAGACACCTTGAGTGTGTTGGGTATAGACTGGATGATGAGGGATTTAACCCTCAGGAGCTAGTGAATATGTCTACACAAGATCAGCAGCAAGAGTCTGGATTTACCTTGATTGAGGTGATGGTGGTGGTTGCCATCATCGGCATTCTGGTGGCAGTAGCTGTTCCTCAATATCAAGATTACATTGCTCGCAGTCGTATCGTAGAGGGCATGAATCTTTCCTCAAGCGCAAAGCTTGCTGTGACAGAAGCTTTTGCCAGTAGAGGCACTATGCCAATGGATGATGCAACTCAGGGTTCATTTACTTTTGTGCCAACCCGCAGCGTGAAGTTAATTGAAATCACACCATCTGGTGCTATTGCCATCGACTTTCAGAATAACGTTGCGCCAGACAATAAAAATACATTACATCTCATTCCAACAAATGATCCAGATGTCAATATTCCAAAGGCAATTGATTTATCCAAGCCAGAGGGGTCGACTTGGGCTGGTGGGTGGTCTTGCCGCTCCTCTGAAACCAATTTACTTCCTCAGTTACTGCCTTCAGAATGCCGCATCACTAAGTAAGACCTTGATCAGGACTGCATAAGTTATTAAGCCACCCTAGGGTGGCTTAAATATTTGTAGGGTGAGGCTTTTCTATAAAGCCTTCCACTCCCCAGACTTACCGCCACTCTTCTCTAGCAGATGGACATCACCCATCACCATGCCTCTATCAACCGCTTTGGCCATATCGTAGATGGTGAGAAGGGCTACTTGAACTGCGGTGAGGGCTTCCATTTCAACACCAGTGGGGCCAGTGGTTTCGGCTCTGACTTGGCAGGTAATGCTGCTGGTGTCTTTGTTTAGATCAAACTCCAAGCTGACATGGGTTAGTGCCAAGGGGTGGCAAAGAGGGATCAAGTCAGAAGTCTTTTTAGATGCCTGGATACCAGCTATTCGGGCGATGCCTAAAACATCCCCTTTTTTATGAGTACCTGCTTCAATCATGCCAAAGGTCTCTGGCAGCATGGTGATTCTGCCTGTTGCAACGGCAATTCGGTGGGTATTGGGCTTATCGCCAACGTTGACCATATGGGCTTGGCCGCTTGCATCAAAATGAGTTAGTTTGTTCATGGGATAAGTTTTACCATATAGGGATGCAAGTCATAAAGACATTCAGAGGCATATCGATTTTTAGACGAATTTTGGCTACTCAGCTCATCCTGAGTTTGGCCTGGCCAAGTGCCGGTTTTGTCTATGCAGCTGGACCTACACCTTCCTTGATAACGGGTGATGTATCGGTGCAAGGTGAGTCCGCAGCCCTGCAAAACTTGGGTAGAGCAGTTCAGTCACCTGATGCCCGCTCCTCAAATCTGCCAGCACGCAATACACCTCCAAGCCAACCCAGTTTTGTGCTTCCAGATATGGGGGATCCTGGTGGTGATAGCTTAAGTCGTATGGATGAAAAAAAGTATGGCGAAATGATCATGCGCCAGATTCGTCCGGATGCAGATTATTCGAATGATTTACCGATCTATGATTATTTAAATCAAATGGAGCGACGCTTATTGCAGGCGGCAAAACGTCTGCAACTGGGCGGTGCTAACGAGCAGGGTAGTGGTGCTTATAACTTTGAGGTGTTCGCCGTTAAAGACAGCAGCATTAATGCATTTGCATTGCCCGGTGGGTTTATTGGTTTTCACACGGGATTGTTGGTTAGCGCTGAGACTGACTCTGAAGTGGCTTCAGTCATGGGTCATGAGACGGGCCACGTTTTACAGCGTCACTTGGCCCGTCAAATGGATAAACAAACTACCAACACCATGATTGCCCTTGCTGGCATATTGTTAGGTGCCTTAGCTGCATCACGTAATCCAGGTGCTGCCTCTGGTTTGATGCAGGGCGGCCAAGCGGTAGCAGTGAATAATCAACTCTCCTACTCAAGGGATGCTGAGCGCGAGGCTGATCGTATTGGCTTTCAGATTTTGGCGGCGAGTGGATATGACGTCAATGGTGCTCCAGGATTTTTCCAGCGCCTACAAAAAGCGACAGGCATTATGGATAGTGGAGTGCCATCTTATGTGCGTACCCACCCATTAACCACGGATCGCATTGCAGATATGCAAGATCGTGCTCGTAATATCGCCAATAGAAATGTGCCAACGGCAGTGGAGTTTTATTTCATCAAAGCGCGTGCTCGCATGGAGCAATCTGGAAGTTCTAGCCAGATGTACGATTTAAAAAATGTCTTTGAGAGTTTGAGTAAGCAGTCGGCCTCTAGCAAGCAAATGGAAGGTTTTTATGGACTTTCACTAGTTGCTCAAAAACAGGGTAAGTTTGATCAGGCTGCAGGCTATCTACAACAAGCACGGAACCTAGCCAACAGCGTTAGTGCGCCAGGATCGCCCATACTGCGACAAAGTCTGTCTTTAGACATTACAACTTCCGAGTTAGCATTGGCCAGAGGAAAAGGCGATGAAGCTTTGCAAATTGCTCAAGCTACTTTAAAAGCTTTCCCGCAATCCTATGCTGCTGGAGCAGCGATGATGAACGCGTATCTGAAGCTAGGTCGAACCAATGACGCTATTACCTGGTTAAAGGCACGAACGAGACTTCAGCCCAATGAAGTAGTTTGGTGGAGCATGCTTTCTAATGCCTATGATCAAGCTAAAAATGTGCCGATGCGCCACTACGCTCTCGGAGAAAAGTATGCTCTTGAGGGTGCATGGCCCTCTGCCATCGAGCAACTCAAGATTGCTAGATCTTCTGGTGGGGCAGACTTCTATCAGGCTTCTAGCATTGATGCACGTCTTCGTGAAATGCAAAAGCAATATCAAGAGGAATTGAAGGAGCAGGGCAAAAATATGCCCGGCTAGTTAATTGCTTGGCGTTTTGACGAAATTAAAGCGATTAGCTAATTCAGTAGAGTGAATAGGTTCGATGGGAAGTTGATGATTTTTCCATTGCCAGGAGCCTCTGAAGCTACAGGCATCCTCCATCACTTTCGACTGATCTGAGAATAGATCTAAATCATGATCATGCAGGAGCGCAACAGATAGAGATTCTGTTTCAGTAAATGCTGAGCCATTGATTTGATCAGAGAATGATTGTTGAAATAACCCGGTGATATAGATATTCCCTTTTTCATCATTCATGGCACTCTGTGGCTTTATCTCTGCGCCACACTGGGTTAATAGCTGAGGCCCACTTTCGCCCGGAAAGATTCTGGCAATGAATGGCGTGGCATCTAGCGTAACGAAAACTCGTTGTGGCCCATTCTGGAAAAAATATCTGCCCAAAGAGTCGTGCGCATAATTTCTGGAGATAAATTCATTGAGGGCTGCGTGCTGAATCACGTTCCCGGCTAGTTGATTGGCCTGGGCAAACTCATCACGCATGCGCCATTGTCCGCGACGATCAAGAGCTAGCCAGCCAAAGCAGTGCGGGACATTGGGCCACTTGATTAGTGACCGAAGAACTTGCTCATCCATGAGGCACCAATCTATATGGCATTACTAATTAATGTAGTCCATGTGGAGTTGAAGGCGCATCAAACGTATCCTCGGTGGAGTGGCTGGCATGAAGATGTGCAATTCGCCAGCCTTGGCTATCTTGCAGAAGAACTAAGGTGATATTGAGAAAGAATGCCGCTTCAATTTGATCGGGTCTGATGTGGACGGCTTCAGTGGTGTCGTAAACCGCAGCCCCTAAAACAGAGTGGCTAATGCAGGCAATCGGTTCCAAAAAAAGAGCTTGCTTAGCTAAGAGGCGCTCAAGACCTTCCCGAATTTCTGCATGACCACTGAGGCGCTGGCCTTCTGGCAGGACGCAAGTAATCGAATCATCATCTAGCCAGATTGCTAAAGCCCCTTTGACATCACGATTTTTTAAGGCATCACGCCAAGCATCCACAACTTCATCGGCGTTATGAAAAAGTCTGGCTAGTTTTGACATGGCTTACTTTCTGGTGATATGT
>JBJOEU010000076.1:0-6076 GCA_046049115.1 Pseudomonadota bacterium | reverse complement strand
TCAAAGTATTTTCGATTCTCAAGCCAGGCGCATTGATGCGCGTAGTTCAGGGTGAATCTGAGGGTACTTTAGTACACGTTTAATAGGAGGCTTGATGTCAGCAGCAGAAATTAAAACCACTACCGATCAAAAGATGCAGAAGTCTCTTGAGGCTTTGAAAACCAATTTAGCTAAGATCCGCTCTGGTCGTGCAAACCCTGGAATCTTGGAGCACATCCAGGTCGATTACTACGGCAATCCAACACCACTGAGCCAAGTGGCTAGTCTGGGTTTAGCTGATGCCAGAACAATTAACGTACAGCCATTTGAGAAGACCATGGTTGGCGCAATTGAAAAAGCAATCCGTGATTCCGATTTGGGCCTCAACCCAGCCTCGCAAGGCACTGTGATCCGCGTACCTATGCCTGCGTTGACTGAAGAGCGTCGTCGTGATTTGACTAAGGTGGTCAAAAACGAGGGTGAAGACACGAAGATCGCTGTGCGTAATTTGCGTCGCGATGCCAATGAGCATTTAAAGCGCCTCACCAAAGATAAAGAAATTTCTGAAGATGACGAGCGTCGTGCAACAGACGAGATTCAGAAGATGACTGATCGTGCGGTGATTGATATCGACAAGATCGTTTCTGAAAAAGAAAAAGAGATCATGACGGTTTAATCGTCGGATTCATTCTTATTATTCGTCTTATGACACAGCACACTAGCTCAACCTTAGTTATTCCAGAGGTTAGTGCTGTTCCGCGTCATGTCGCCATCATCATGGACGGTAACGGACGTTGGGCCAGTAAGCGCTTTATGCCGCGGGTAGCTGGTCACTCAGAGGGTTTGGGTGCTGTTCGCAAGATTGTTCAAGAGTGTCGCCAGCTAGGTGTGGAATACCTCACTGTATTTGCGTTTAGCTCTGAAAATTGGCGTCGCCCTCCCGAAGAGGTTAGCTTTTTAATGAAGCTATTTCTAAAGTCCTTAAAGGGTGAGGTTTCTCGTTTGGCGGAAAACGACATTCGTCTTCGCCTCATTGGTGATTTAAGCCGCTTTGATTCTGCGATTCAGGAGATGGTGCAGTTCTCCGAAGAAAAAACAGCTGCCTGTAAAGGGCTGACGCTCACTATTGCCGCTAACTATGGCGGACGCTGGGATATTTTGCAGGCGATGCGCCAAGCTTTGGCCGCTAACCCTAGCCTGAAACCAGAACAAGTGTCTGAAGGATTATTACAACCCTATCTATCTATGGCTTATGCGCCAGAACCAGATTTGTTTATTCGAACTGGTGGCGAGCAGCGTGTCAGCAACTTCCTGCTATGGCAACTGGCCTATACCGAGCTGTATTTCACGGATACTCTCTGGCCTGATTTTGATGAAGCTCAGTTACATAAAGCTTTTGATTGGTTTAGTCAGCGCGAGCGTCGCTTTGGGCGCACTAGCGCTCAGTTAGCATCTGAGTCATTGATTGACGCAGTCTAAAACCCTCCTTATTTCCCCATGCTAAAAACCCGAATCATTACTGCCACAATCCTGATGGCAGTGCTATTACCCATTTTATTTTTCCTGCCACCGATTTACTTAGGCATTTTCTTCCTGATCGCCTTAGTTGTCGCCGCTTGGGAGTGGAGTCGCATGATTGCTCCAGAAGCGAAAAAGGCTGCATGGCTCTACGCTGTTTTTTGTCTGGTGATCATTTCTTTGTTGCTGGGCATGCAGGCAATCACATGGCAGTTTTCTTTGCTCATGATGGCGGTTTTGTTTTGGTTCTTTTTGGCGCCATTCATCTTAGCCAAAGGAATGGACCTCTCGCTTCAAAAATTCAAACCTTTCTACAGCATTGTCGGATTGATCATTCTGCCGGCAACTTGGTTTGCTTTGGTCTTCTTGCGTGAATTAGGCCTAGTATTTTTATTAACAACGATGGCCTTAGTTTGGGTTGCTGATATCGGCGCCTATTTTGTTGGTAAAGCTTTTGGTAAACATAAGCTAGCTGTGAGTATTAGCCCAGGAAAATCAATTGAGGGCGCGCTAGGTGGTTTACTGCTTTGCTATCTCTATGCATTCTTATGCGTTACCTATTTACCGCTAGGCGATACTTTATTTGGCGCTTGGGCTATTCAATTTGGCTGGGTGCCGATGTTCCTGATGGTGACAGTATTAACAGCGTTCAGCGTTTTTGGTGATTTATTTGAATCTCAGTTAAAGCGTTTGGCTGGCGTCAAAGATAGCAGTCATTTACTGCCAGGTCATGGTGGTGTTCTAGATCGCGTTGATGCACTCATTCCAACAATGCCGATTGCTGCATTGCTAGCAGGGTGGATTTAATGTCTCTTAAGCAGCTGGCTATCTTAGGATCTACTGGATCGATTGGTGTCAACACCCTAGACGTCATCCGCGCGCATCCTGATCGTTTTAAGGTAGTCGCTCTGACTGCCGCAAAACAAATTGAGCGTTTAGCCGAGCAATGTATTGAGTTCAAACCTGCTATTGCAGTGGTGGCTGATGCGAATGGCGCCGCTCAACTGAGCCAGCTTTTGCAAGAAAAAAAGGTTCCCACTCAAGTTCTTTATGGGCCTGAGGCTTTAGTCAGTGCAGTTACTGAATCTGGGTGCGATACCGTGATGGCTGCGATTGTGGGTGCAGCTGGCCTAGTCCCAACTTTGGCAGCTGCAAAAGCAGGTAAGCGAGTATTGCTCGCTAACAAAGAAGCGCTGGTGATGTCGGGTAATTTATTTATGCAGGCGATGAAAGTGGGCGGCGGCGAATTGCTGCCGATTGATAGTGAGCACAATGCAATCTTTCAATGCCTACCCGATCGCTTTACAACAACTCCATCTGTTCATTTAGGGGTTGAGGAGCTTTGGTTAACCGCCTCTGGCGGGCCGTTTAGAGATAGACCTCTTGCAGATTTAGCGAGTATTACGCCTGATCAAGCCTGCGCCCATCCGAATTGGGTGATGGGCCGAAAGATTTCGGTTGATTCTGCGACGATGATGAATAAAGGTCTTGAAGTCATTGAGGCTTTTTGGTTGTTTGGTTTGCCACTAGAAAAAATTAAAGTTTTGATTCATCCGCAAAGCGTAGTGCACTCGATGGTGCGTTATCGCGATGGCTCAGTTTTAGCGCAATTGGGTCAACCGGATATGCGCACTCCGATTGCCTATGGACTGGCTTGGCCTGAACGGATTGATGCTGGTGTTGCTCCTTTAAACCTGACACAGTTGAGTGGCCTCAGTTTTACAGAGCCTAACTTTGCGCAATTTCCTTGTTTGAGCTTGGCCTTTGCTGCTGCAAAGGCAGGGGGCACTTCGCCTGCGGTATTAAATGCCGCCAATGAAGTTGCCGTTGCTGCTTTCTTGGAAAATGGATTGCCTTACTTAAGCATTTCGGAGGTGGTAGAGCACTGTTTAAATACCTTGCCATCGGCTCCTGCAGACTCTTTGGAAGCAATCCTTGGGGCTGATGCTCAGGCTCGTCAAGCTGCCAATCAATTTATTCGCAACATTCAGAAATAGATCGGTCTTTTGATGCAGGCCTTAATCACTCTTGCTGCATTCTTAGTCACGCTCGGTGTGCTGGTGAGCTTTCATGAGTATGGCCATTTCCTAGCGGCTCGTCTGTGTGGGGTTAAGGTACTGCGCTTTGCTCTCGGTTTTGGTAAACCCCTCTTTACTTATCGCGCTGGTAACGGCACTGAGTGGGTTCTTGCTTCCATTCCTTTGGGCGGCTATGTCAAATTGCTGGATGGCCGTGATCGCGAGCAAATGATTCCGCCAGAAGAGCGCTCCCAATCCTTCGATGTCAAGCCCCTATGGCAGCGCTCCACAATTGTGGCAGCAGGCCCCTTTGCTAATTTCCTGTTGGCAGTCATTTTGTTCTCAGTGATTTATGTCTCAGGCGTACCCCAGCTCCCCGCTCGACTTCAAGCTCCACCAGAGCAATCGATTGCTGCAAAACTGGGGGTAGCGGCAGGTGATCAGGTTGTTGGTTGGCAATCCCTTTCATCTGATTACAACGGCGCCCCCATTCTTGAAGCATTTGACTCAGTCCCTAGTTGGAATGCGTTGCGTTGGCTGCTCTTGAATGCGATTACTGGTGAACAAGGTTTTGCCCTAGAAATCCAGGATGCTACTGGCGCTCGTCACGTCAAATCCTTTAGGCAGGGCGATTTACCTCCAATTACGCCTGACTCGGATCCATTTACGGCGCTAGGCTTGTTTCCGCAGGTGAGCCCACCCTCAGAGTGGATAGAGCTCAAGTTAGGGCCGATAGATGCCTTAGGTTTCGCATATCAGCGGGTTTCTTTGATAACCAAGGTCTCCGCAAGGCTCATGTTGGGTTTATTTACGGGTAAAACGACCCTAAAGCAGCTTGGCGGACCTTTAAGTATTGCGGATATGGCGGGTAAGTCTGCTCAGGTCGGCTGGCAGCCATTTGTAGGGTTTTTAGCCCTCATGAGTATCAGTATTGGACTCTTGAATTTAGTGCCTCTACCAATGCTCGACGGGGGTCAGCTCCTGTATGATGCATGGGAGTTGGTTGCTGGTAAGCGAATATCTTTATCACTGCAGGAAAAGCTCCAAAAAGTGGGTTTTTTGCTTTTGATATCCCTTTCCTTGCTAGCCTTGTTTAACGATTTGCAACGCTACCTTTCATCTTGAATTTTCTGATCCCCTCTATCCGCTCTGTGACTCGATTTTTTGCTCAGTTAATTCTGGTTGTAGCTGCCAGTTTTTGTGTCAACGTACAAGCTGCTGATTCCTTTGTAATCAAAGATATTCGAATCGAGGGCTTGCAACGAGTAGAGCCAGGAACTGTATTTAGCTATTTGCCTGTTCAGGTGGGCGACACCTTTACAGATGAGAAGAGTGCGGAGGCTATTAAGGCCTTGTACAGCACTGGCTTTTTCCGAGATGTACAGATTCAGGCTCAGGGCAGCGTTTTGATTGTGATCGTTGAAGAGCGCCCCACCATCTCCCGGATTGAATTTACTGGGATGAAAGAGTTTGATCAGGAGGTAGTGCGTAAATCCTTAAAAGCAGTAGGGGTAGCTGAAGCCCGCTTTTATGACAAGGCCCTGATTGATAAAGCGGAGCAAGAGCTGAAGAGACAGTATGTTGGTAAGGGTATGTATGCCGCTGAGGTAGTTGCAACCGTTACCCCAGTAGAGCGCAATCAAGTAGCAATTTACTTCAATATTGATGAAGGCCCTGTAGCCAAGATCCAAGAGATTAACTTTATCGGCAACAACGTTTTTAGCGAAAGCACTCTCAAAAGCCAGATGCAGCTAAAAACGGGCGGTTGGCTCTCGTGGTACAGCAAAGATAATTTGTATTCAAAGCAAAAGCTCACTGCCGACTTAGAAAACATCCGCTCTTACTACCTTAATCGTGGTTATCTTGAGTTTGTGATTGAGTCTACCCAAGTTTCTATTACCCCGGACAAAAAAGGCATCTACCTCACGGTGAGTATTCGTGAAGGTAATAAGTTCACTGTAAAAAATGTGCGTCTAGCCGGAGACTTGTTGGGTAAAGAGGCTGAACTCATTCAGTTGGTAAGTCTGAAGGCAGGGGATACCTTTTCATCAGCTAAGTTGACTGAGAGCACCAAGGCAATTGCTGAAGGCAAGCCTTTACCTGAACTGATTAGCGGTAGCGAGCAAGATCAACTACTAAAGGAGGTATTAACCGAAATAGACTCAAGCCTCTGGCCAAAGCATCTTGATTCGACTGTGCGCTCTCTCACAGGATTTAGAACCGAACTTCGAGATCTGATTGCAGCCTGTCTTGAACATGGGGTATCTCCCGATCAACTAACTGAACTCGGAAAGAGCCAAGGACTCACTGAGTGGATAGCAGCAGCTACTTGCTACGCCAGTTATCTAGAAAAACTTGAGCAAAGCGATAGAGCACGCTACGACTCCGCTTCTTTTTTATGAAGTCCTCCAGCACTTCACTGAATATGGGCTCCACCTTTACGGCGCGCCTGATTGCTGCGGGGTTTTGCCTATCAGCGATGGTGCCATTGACCAACTCGGCCTGCTTTCTTGCCTGCTCGACTGTCATCTGCGGAAAGGTGCCGAGCTTGATGCGCTCGG
>JBJOEU010000075.1:0-6091 GCA_046049115.1 Pseudomonadota bacterium | reverse complement strand
GATTCAACAGGAGCTGGAAAATCCCCTGTCCAAAGCTATTCTTCAGGGGAAGTTCGGGCCCAAGGATGTGGTCCCGGTGGATGTGGATAAGAAAGGTGACTTTAGCTTTACTCGCCAAGTTCACTAAGTTTTTGTAGCACTGCAGCAAATTAGCAGGATTTTTTCCGGGCTAGTAAACTGTGGTCATGACTGTTGCGCAAATCCGGCGCTACAGTGATGTCCGGGTGATTGCTCTCATTAGCCTGGCTCACGGTAGCTCCCATTTCTTTCATTTAATTCTGCCGCCCATGTTTCCATGGTTAAAAGCGGAGTTCGGCTTTAACTACGCTGAACTGGGTTTACTCATGACCATCTTCTTTGTGGTCTCTTGCATTGTTCAGGCAGCATCTGGATTTTTGGTTGACCGTATCGGCTCTCGCCCCGTCTTGTTTGCTGGTGTGGCTTTACTTGCACTGGCTGCGCTTATTTACTCACAAAGCAATGGCTACGCCATGTTAGTGCTGGGTGCAGTTATTGCTGGTTGTGGCAATGGCGTTTTCCATCCAGTAGATTACACACTGATTAATCACAAAATTTCACCGCCGAATTTGCCTTACGCCTATTCTATTCATGGAGTGACGGGCTATATCGGCTGGGCTGCTGCGCCAGCATTCATGGTTGCCATCACAACCATGGCAGATTGGCGTATTGCGTTTTTATCTGCCGCAGCACTAGAGGTGGTCATTCTGCTAACTCTCTGGGTGAGTCGGGCTCGTTTGGTGGATGATGTGCAGGCCAGGCGGGATGAATCAGAGGCTACTCACATTGCGAACAATCCCGGTGGCGCACCCATGAGTACTTTTGGTTTTCTAAAGCTGCCTGTCGTTTGGCTTTGCTGGATTTTCTTTTTCTTTAGCATGGCCGCCACTACCGGCTTGCAATCATTTGCCCCAACTGCGCTTTTTAAAATTTATGACATTGCTGTGAGTTCTGGTAATTATTATTTAACACTCATGTCTTTAGGGGGTGCTGGAGGAATGTTATTAGGGGGTTATTTAGCCACTAAATTAAAGGTGCCCGAACGCATCATTACGATCTGCTTTACTGTAAATATCGTCATGGGTCTTTTAATGGCCACAGGTTTAGTCCCCGTGGAATTAATCATCGTCGCCTTTATTGTGATTGGACTTGGTCTAGGAATAGCAGCGCCATCCCGTGACTTAATGATTCGCTCTGCAACACCCTCTGGCTCATCGGGAAGGGTCTACGGCATTGTGTATTCAGGTATCGATTTAGGGGCCGCCCTAAGTCCGCTAATCTTCGGGATCTTCTTGGATGTAGGTTTGCCAAAGCTCTTATTTATTGGCGTGGCTCTCCTCCAGCTCATGATTATCTTGACTGGATTTAAGGTGGCGAGCATCAGCACACCCAAAGCCAGCTAATAGACCCCTTTCTTTTCACAATGTGAAAAGTCATTCCCATACGCAAAATGCAGTGCAACATTTCATCCTGGGCTTGATTTCGTTGCCTGGATTCATATTTCATGATATGAAAAATTAATTTTAAGTGCATGAATTTATTGAACTAATTATTTTCAATCAATATTGAAATAGTTCTTGCATGCTTTTCCCAGGTACTTAAACTCTTATATAAGACATAAGACTTCATTGTCTTTACTGAGTGTCTCAATATTCGTTGTACTTGTTTAACTTAGGGAGAAAAACATGACAGATCGCAAAGCAGAAATTGCAGCACTACAAAAAGACTGGGATACCAATCCACGTTGGAAGGGCATCAAGCGTGGGTACACTGCTGAAGACGTCGTTCGTCTTCGTGGTTCATTAAAGATTGAGCACACTTTGGCTAAACATGGTGCCGAGCGTCTTTGGGAGCTGGTGAATAACGAAGCCTACGTTAACTGTTTAGGTGCTTTGACTGGTGGTCAAGCAATGCAGCAGGTTAAGGCTGGTGTTCAGGCCATCTACTTGTCAGGTTGGCAAGTTGCTGCTGATGGTAACTCCTATGCAGCGATGTACCCAGATCAATCGCTATATCCAGTAGATTCAGTTCCGAAGATGGTCGAGCGTATCAATAACTCATTCCAGCGTGCTGATGAAATCCAAACTGCTAAAGGTATCAATAAAGGCGATGCTGCTTATATCGAGTATTTCGCTCCTATCGTTGCTGATGCTGAAGCTGGTTTCGGTGGTGTATTAAATGCCTTTGAACTCAGTAAGGCATTGATCAAACAGGGCGCTGCTGGCGTTCACTTCGAAGATCAATTGTCTTCCGTTAAGAAGTGCGGTCACTTGGGTGGCAAAGTATTGTTACCTACTGCTGAGTCAGTACAGAAATTGATTTCTGCACGTTTGGCAGCTGACGTAATGGGTGTTTCAACGATTATCTTGGCTCGTACCGATGCTGAAGCTGCTGACTTATTAACATCAGATTACGATGCAAATGACAAGCCATTCTTAACAGGTGAGCGTACTCCAGAAGGCTTTTACAAAACACGCAAGGGCTTGGATCAAGCGATCTCCCGTGGTTTGGCATACGCTGCTTATGCTGATATGGTGTGGTGCGAAACAGGCACTCCTGATCTCGAATTTGCTCGTCAGTTTGCTGAAGCAATTCGTGCGAAGTTCCCAGGCAAGATGTTGGCTTACAACTGCTCACCATCTTTCAATTGGAAGAAAAACTTGGATGATGCAACGATTGCCAAGTTCCAGCGCGAATTAGGCGCAATGGGTTACAAGTATCAGTTCATCACTTTGGCTGGTATTCATTCCATGTGGTACAACATGTTCGACTTGGCTCAAGACTATATGCAGCGCGGTATGACTGCTTACATCGAGAAAGTACAGGAACCAGAATTCGCTGCGCGTGATCGTGGTTATACATTCGTATCGCATCAGCAAGAAGTGGGTACTGGTTACTTTGATGATGTCACCACAGTAATTCAAGGTGGTAAGTCTTCAGTGACTGCATTGACTGGTTCCACAGAGGAGGAGCAGTTCCACTAAGCAATCCCTAAGTAGTTCGTAATGGAACAGTAAAAGAATCTACCCTTACTGTCGCGGCATCTAAATTACCCCATAAGGGTGACTTAGATGCCGTTTTCGTTTACATTGATCCCATGACTAATTGCGTACTTTGTAAAGAAGAGCTCAAGCCTGAAGAGGGTCAATTGATTTGGCGTGGTGATGACTGCCGAGTCATACTCGTGAATGATCCTGACCTTCCTGGCTTTTGCCGTGTGATCTGGAATCAGCATGTTGCTGAAATGACTGATCTCACCATTGGTGAGCGCGAGAACCTCATGGCCTTAGTCTTTGCGGTTGAGGGGGCTGTGCGACATGTGATGCATCCAGATAAGGTCAACATTGCGTCCTTGGGCAATATGGTTCCGCATATACATTGGCACGTGATTCCGAGGTATCAGGACGATGCTTTCTTCCCAGGATCTGCGTGGTCAAAAAGGGTTCAAGAATTACCTGCTAGTAAGCTAGCGGAACGTCGTCAGCTTGCCAGTCAATTGCCTGAAGTAATCAAAGCTGCCATCGCCACACTTTCTTAAAAAGTGTTCAGTAGCATCCTCTCTCCCAAGGTTGATAGTGAATAAAGAAACTAAGGGAATGCTGATTGGCTTTATTGGCATTCTTGTTTTTAGTCTAACTTTACCGGTTAGCAAAATTACCGTTCAAAGCTTTAATCCTTATTTCATTGCATTTGGCAGGGCTTCCTTGGCTGGTTTAGTTGCCTTGACCTATCTTTCGTATAAGCAAGTACCGCTACCCAGTAAAGCTGACTTAGTGAAGTTTGCCGTGATTGCGCTGGGCGTAGTGTTTGGATTTCCAATCTTCACTACATTGGCTATGAAAGAGGGTTCATCCTCTCATGGCGCCGTTATTTTGGGGATGATGCCCTTAGCTACTACGGTGATTGGAGTCATCCGATTTAAGGAGCGCCCCTCGATTGGCTTTTGGCTTGTATCCATCTTGGGCGCTGCGCTGGTCATGACGTATGCCCTTCTTAAAAGCTCCGGAAGCTTTACCTATATTGATATCTTGCTTGTGCTGGGTGGCATTTGCGCTTGCGTAGGCTATGTGGAGGGCGGGGAGTTATCTCGAAGGATGAACCCGCGCGTAGTGATTTCTTGGGCGCTAGTGATTTCATTACCTATTAATTTCGTGGCAACGTACTTCACATTTTCTTCATCGTATTGGGGTGCTGATGTAGTTGCTTGGACAAGCTTTGTATACCTGAGTATATTTCCGATGTACTTAGGCTTTTTCTTTTGGTACGAGGGACTTGCTGTCGGTGGAATTGCCAGGGTCAGCCAAGTGCAATTAATTCAGCCTTTTTGTACCTTACTGGCCTCGAGTTTTTTCTTGGATGACCGCATTACCTTAATGAATATGGTCTTTGCTTTTTTAGTTGTCTCTACCGTCATTTTGAGCAAGCGAATGCTCGTGAAGCGAAGCCACTAGATCAATTTCTGAAGCGCCTCAAGATATTTCTCAGGACTTAGTGGGCGAGCTTCACGTTGGGCCTCCCACATCACTTGCCCCAAACATTCCATCATGGCGTGCTGCGCTTCGTGTGCAGAACCTTTTTTCTTTGCTAGCTTTTCAGAGACCTCTTTAATGCCTGGTGGTTGATCAATCGAGATTTGTTCGCTAATCGATAGGTGCATGGAGAGATGCAAGAAGGGGTTAGTCTCACCACGCTCTGGCGTGTAGTCTTGAGCAACTGCGCCTTCTGGATCTGCTAAGAGGGCATGATATTCCGGGTGTTCGGCCATCCAGTCGCTAGCAATCGTTTCCATTGGCGTCAGAATGTGATCCTCAGTTTTCTTTTTCCAGGTGTCACAAAAAAAGCGCCTGACTTCTTCGCGGGTAGGATTAAATATTGCCACGAACTTTTCCTTTACCAGTTTTCTGTTTGAAGCCACAGAGAGGCTCAACAATACATTGCTCGCAATCAGGTGTGCGAGCTTTGCAGGTATATCTGCCATGCAGAATAAGCCAATGATGCGCATCCATTAAAAACTCTTTTGGGATGCGTTTGAGCAATTGCTCTTCAACTTTTACAACATCTTTACCGGGCGCCAAACCGGTTCGATTTGAGACTCTAAAAATATGGGTATCGACTGCCATAGTCGGATGACCAAAAGCAGTATTAAGAATCACGTTCGCAGTCTTTCTGCCAACCCCCGGTAGCAACTCTAGCTCCTCACGGTTTTGAGGTACTTCCCCTCCATGCTTTTCAAGCAGCAGTCGACAAGTCTCTTGAATATGCTTGCCTTTGGAGTTGAATAAGCCAATGTGCTGGATGAAGGGCTTTACACCTTGTTCGCCCAGATCCAGAAGGGCTTGAGGTGTGTTGGCAATCTTAAATAGCTGACGCGTACCTTTGTTTACTGAAATATCAGTTGCTTGTGCCGATAGCAATACAGCAATGAGCAGTTCAAACGGGGAACTGTATTCAAGTTCTGTCTCTGGATGGGGATTATTTTCCCTGAGTAGCTCAAAGAAAGCCTGGCGCTTTTCGAGATTCATCATTTCTGTTGCTGAGCTCGTGCGATCGCAGCAGCGATGATGGCTCGCTTCCTTTCTTGCTCTTTTAGGGCGGCTTCTGAATCCGGATTCTCTGCATTCACTGCAACGAGTTTAGCGGCGGCTTTCTTTGCTAGTCGCTCATCGTTGTCACGTTGCTCACGATCTAAGCGGACATTACGATCTACATATCTTGCGCGCGCCGTATCGGCTAATTCTGGAGACCAGGCATCCCAGCCAGTCTTTTTATCAGTCACATCCAGCATGGTGATGCAGTCTACGGGGCAAGGGGGAATGCATAGATCACAACCCGTGCACCAATCACTTAAGACCACATGCATCTGCTTAGAGGCTCCCACAATCGCATCTACAGGACAAGCCTGAATACAGAGCGTACAACCAATACAAGTCTTAGGGTCGATGAATGCAACAGGTCTAGGGCGCTCTACACCACATTCAGGATCGATTTCGGGGTGTAGTTCAAACGCATCTTGAGGAAACACGGGTGTCAAAATTGCGCTCAGCCGCCTAATACCCTCCACTCCGCCAGGAGG